>NZ_LEKI01000019.1:0-55774 GCF_001029525.1 Nocardiopsis sp. RV163
GGCCACGCCCCGACCCCCGCCGACCTGGAGCGGGCCGCCCGCGCGCTCCCCGCCTACATGGTCCCGGCGGCCTTCGTCGTGCTGGACCGCGTCCCGGTCACCGCCAACGGCAAGACCGACCGGCGCGCCCTGCCCGCCGTGGACTGGGCAGCGCGCTCCGGCGCCGGGCACACGGCCCCGCGCAACCGCGCGGAGCGGGAGCTGGCCCGGGTGTGGTGCTCCCTGCTGGGTCTGGAGCGCGTCGGCGTGCACGACGACTTCTTCCGCGTGGGCGGCGACTCCGTCACCGGTGTGCGCGTGCTCGCCCGCGCCGCCGAGCGGCTTGGCTCCCGGCCCCCGCTGCGCGCGCTGTTCGAACGGCCGACCATCGCGGCGCTGGCCGAGCTCTACGACGGCTCCGGCGACCGCCGCGAGGCGCCCGCGCGGACGGAGCGCCGGGGCCCGGCCCCCCTGTCCTCCGCCCAGCGCCGCATGTGGTTCCTGGACCAGTACTCGCCCGGCGGGTCCGGGTACAACTCCGGCGGCGCTCTGCGGCTGTCCGGTGGACTGGACACCGCGGCGCTGGAGCGGGCCCTGCAGTCCCTGTCCGCGCGCCACGAGGCGCTGCGCACGGTCTTCCCCTCCCGGGACGGCACGCCGCACCAGGTCGTGCTCCCCGATTCCGGTCTGCCCGTAGAGACGGTCGAGCTGGACGGCCCGCCCGGCGCAGGACGCGAGGATCGGCTGGACGCGCTGCTGGAGGAGTTCGCCGCGCGCCCCTTCGACCTGGCCGGTGGACCCCTGACCCGGGTCCTGCTGGTGCGCGTGGACGAGGGCGACCACGTCCTGTCCATCGCCATGCACCACATCGTCACCGACGCCTGGTCGATGTCGGTGCTCTTCGGGGAGCTGGGCGCGCTCTACGAGGCCGCCCGCGAGCGGCCCGGAACCCCGGCCGACGCGCTGCCCGGCGCCGCGGGCCTGGAGCCGGTGGGCCTGCGCGCCACCGACGTGGCCGTGTGGCAGGAGGAGCGGGCCCGCTCGGGCGCCTTCGAGGAGCACCTGCGGTACTGGCGCGACCAGCTCGCCGGGGTGGAGCCCCTGGCCCTGCCGACCGACCGGCCCCGGCCCGCCCGGCGGCGCGGCCTCGGCGCCGCGCGCGCCTTCGAGGTCCCCGCCCGGGTGCGCGAGGGCGTCCGCGCGCTGGAGGCCGAGCACGGCCTGACCCTGTTCATGGTGCTGGCCGCCGCCACCGCCGTGACGCTGTCGCGCCACAGCGGCCAGCGCGACCTCGTGCTGGGCACGGTGACCTCCGGACGCGACGACGCGGCCCTGGAGAACACGGTCGGGTTCTTCGTCGACACCGTGGCCCTGCGGCTGCGGCTGGACCCCGACGCGAGCGCGGCCTCGCTGCTCGCCGACGTGCGCGAGACCGTCCTGGCCGCGTTCGAGCACGGCGAGGTGCCCTTCGACAGCGTCGTGGACGCGACCGGGCAGGAACGCGACCCCTCCCGTCCCACCCTGGTCCAGGCGCTGGTCACCCTGCGCAACACGCCGGGCGCCCCCTGGCGGGTCAGCGGGCTCGACGCGCGCCCGCACGAAGTCGCCCACCGGCACACCCAGTTCGACCTGACGGTGGAGTTCGCGGAGGAGGACGGTCGGCTGCTGGGCGCGGTGGAGTACGACACCGACCTGTACGACGCCCGCACCGCCGACCGGATCGCCCACCACCTGACCGCCGTCCTCGACCTGCTCTCGCGCGCGCCCGGGGCGCCCGTGCGCTCCCTGGCCCCCGCGCCCGCGCCGGAGGAGGCCGGGGCCCTGCGGTCCTGGGGCACCGGCGCGCCCGGCCACCCCCCGGCCTCGGTGCCCGGAGTGTTCGGCGAGCGGGTCCGCGAGACACCCGACCACCCGGCCCTGTCCGGTCCCGGCGTCGCGGTGACCTACGCCGAACTGGACCGCGCCTCGGCCGCCCTGGCGGCACGGCTGCGATCGCTGGGAGTGGGTCCCGAGACGCCCGTGCCGCTGCTGCTGGAGCGGGGGCCGCACGTGGTCACCGCGATGCTCGCGGTGCTGCGCGCCGGGGGCGCCTACGTCCCCGTGCACGCCGACGACCCCGCCGAACGCGTCCGCCTGCTGGTCGCCGAGACGGGGGCGCCCTGCGTGCTCACCGACGCCGCCTCCGCCGACCGGGTGCCGTCGGCCTGCACGGCGGTGCTGGTCGACGCCGCTGACGCGGTACCGGCCGCGGCGGCCGGAGCGCGGGGGCTGGACGGCGCCCGTCCCGACCAGCTCGCCTACGTCATGTACACCTCCGGTTCCAGCGGCACGCCCAAGGGCGTGGCGGTGACCCACGCCGACGTGGTGCGCCTGGCCGCGGACCGCCGCTGGTCCGGCGGGCACGCCCGGCGCACGCTCTTCCACTCCTCGCACGCCTTCGACGCCGCCACCTACGAGATCTGGGCGGCGCTGCTGACCGGCGGCACCGTCGTGGTGGCCCCGCCGGGGCGGCTGGACGCGGACGGATTCGCCGCCCTGGTGTCGGAGCACCGGGTCAGCGCCACCTTCGTCACCGCGGCGCTGTTCAACCTCTACGCCGCGCAGGACCCCTCCTGCTTCGGCGGGATGGAGCAGGTCATCACCGGGGGCGAGGCTGCCAGCCCGCACGCGGTGGAGCGGGTGCGCCGCGCCTGCCCGGACACGACCGTGGCCAACGGCTACGGGCCCACCGAGACCACCACCTTCGCCGCCCACCACGCGCTGCCCCGGGAGGGCGACACACCCGAACCGGTGCCGATCGGCCGCCCCCTGGACGGCACCCGGCTGCACGTTCTGGACGAGCGGCTGCTGCCGGTCCCGGTGGGCGCGGTCGGTGAGCTGTACGTGGGCGGCCGGGCCACCCGCGGCTACCACGGCCGCCCCGGGCTGACCGCCGAGCGCTACGTGGCCGACCCCTTCGGCGACGGCGGGCGGCTCTACCGCACCGGCGACCTGGTGCGCTGGAACAACTCCGGCGAGCTGGAGTACACCGGCCGCGCCGACTCCCAGGTCAAGCTGCGAGGCTTTCGCATCGAACCCGGGGAGGTGGAGGCGGCCCTGCTGCGCCTGCCCGACGTGGCGCAGGCCACCGTCCAGGTGCACCGCTCCGCCTCGGGCGCGCGCGGCCTGGTCGCCTACGCGGTCCGCGCTCCGGGAGCGGACGCGGACCTGCCGGACGTGCGCGAGCGGCTGCGCCGGACACTGCCCGACTACATGGTTCCGGGCGCCGTGGTGTTCCTGGACGCCATCCCCCTCAACGCCAACGGCAAGGTGGACCGGACCGCCCTGCCCGAACCCGCCGAGCCCGGGGAGCGCACCGCACCGGACGCGGCCCCGCGAGGCGACGCCGAGCGGGCGCTCGCGGGCATCTGGGCGGAGCTGCTGCGGGTCGCGGAGGTGGGCCGCCACGACAACTTCTTCTCGCTGGGCGGCGACTCGATCCTGAGCATCCAGATGGTCTCGCGGGTGCGCGAGGCCGGATGGAACATCACCACGCGCGACGCCTTCCTGCACCAGACGGTCGCCGACCTGGCCGCCGCGGCCGAGCGGGGCGGGTCCGCGGACGGCCCCGCCGAGCGGGTGCCGGTCACCGGGACCGTCCCGCCCACCCCGGTGGAGCGCTGGTTCCTGCGCACCCGCACGCGCCGCCCCGAGCACTTCGACATGTCGCTGCTGTTCGAGGCGTCCGAGGGCACCGACCCCCTGCTGTGGGCGCGGGCCGCCGACAGCCTGCCCGCGCACCACGACATGCTCCGGTTGCGGGTCTCCGACACCGCGGACGGCCCGCGCGGGCACCTGGACGCCGACGCGGCGCCCGGCGCCAGGGTGGTGCGCGTGGACGGCGGCGACGGGGAGCTGGAGCGGGCGGTGGAGCGCGAGGCCCTGCGCGAGCGCCCCGCCGAGCGGCTCGCGGAGGGGCCCCTGTTCGAGGCGGTGGTGTTCGACCGGGGCGGACACCGGGCGCCGCGGGTACTGCTGTCGGCGCACCACCTGGTGGTCGACGCCGTGTCCTGGCGGGTGCTGCTGGAGGACCTGGCCACCGCCTACGGGCAGTTGGAGCGCGGGGAGGCGGTGGACCCGGGCGCGCCCACCACCCCCTTCCCCGAGTGGGCGCGCCGCCTCGGAGAGCACACCGCCCGGGGGGCCTTCGACGCCGACGCCGAATACTGGGCCGACCTCGCGTCGCGGGCCGCGGACGCCCGCCTGCCGGTCGAACTGGACTCGGGCCCCAACGACGTGGCCTCCCAGCGGATCGTCACGGCCGCCCTGTCGGCGGAGGAGACCGGGGCGCTGCTGCGCCGGGTGCCCGGCACGCTGCGCAGCAGCATCGACGACGTGCTGCTCGGCGCGCTGGGCCGTGTGCTGACCGACTGGAGCGGCGACCCCCGCCTGCTGGTGGCCAAGGAGGGCCACGGCCGGGAGGACCTGTTCGACGACGTGGACCTGTCCCGCACGGTGGGCTGGTTCACCGCCATCCACCCGGTGCTGCTGGAGGTCCCCCGGGGCACCGGCACGGCCGAGGCGGTGGCCGCCGCCCGGGCCCAGCGGCGGGCCGCCCCGGAGGCGATCGGGTTCGGGGCGCTGCGCGAGCTGGGCGGCGACCGGGTTCCGGCCCCGCTGGCCGCGATGCCCGAACCCCAGGTGTCCTTCAACTACCTGGGCCGGTTCGGCGACCGGGACGGCGGCCCCGTGGGGCGCCTGCTGCCCCTGCCGCCGTGCGACCACGCCCCGCAGGAGGGGCGCACCGGCCTGTTCGACGTGACCGGCGGCGTCACCGGCGGGCGGCTGGAGTTCTCCTGGACCTACTCGGCCAACCGGCACCGCCCCGAGACGGTGCGGGCCCTGGCCGACGAGTACGCCGAACGGCTGCGCGGCCTCGTGCGCGAGGCCGGGCGCGGGCGCGCGCGGAACCGCCGGGCGCGCTGACCGTGCCGCGCGGACGGCGCGCGGCACCCACGACGACAAGGAGAAGGAACGACGTGAGCAACCCCTTCGACGACGAGGACGCCCGCTTCCTCGTACTGGTCAACGACGAGGGCCAGCACTCCCTGTGGCCCGCCTTCGCCGAGGTGCCCCGGGGCTGGCGGGTGGCCCAGGGCGAGACCTCCCGGGCCGAGGCCGTGGAGTACGTGGAGCGCGAGTGGACCGACCTGCGCCCGGCGAGCCTGATCGCCGCGCAGGAGGGCTGAACGCGCCGGGGCGCGCGGGTCCGGCGCGCCCCGGCGCCCTCGGGCGTCGCCGTTGCCGCGCAGCGTGCACGGCACCGTCCTGTGATCCCCGGCCCGGCCGGATCGCTGCGCCGCAGGCTCATGCCGGGGCGTCACGGACCACCGTGCGCGCTCCCCCGACCGTCCGACCGGTCAGGACGGGCCCCGGCCGGGCGGGCGCTCCGGGCTCTCGGGCACCGCCCGCGCGTCGGCCACGTCCCCACCGCCCTCGGGCCCGGGCTCCCGGTGCGCCCCGTCGCCTCCCACGGCCGAGTGCAGGCGGTCGTTCAGCAGCTCCAGCACCCGCATCCGGCAGGAGTGATTCTCCTCGTAGGCGATCAGCTCGCGCACCCGCTCCGCGGGGAGGGAGCGGACGCGTTCGTCCAGGTCCCGGAACGAGAGGTTTTCGTAGTCGGGCACAGGAGGAGTCGCCATGCCGCCCACCCGCTTCCTCTGCGACGGCCGTGTGCAGCAGCACGCCTACCCGAGGGACCGGAGCGGAAAACGGGCGCGGACCCGGCCCGCTCCGCGTGCGCGGAGCCGGACGGGTCCGAAGTGTTCGGCGCGGGGCGCCGCCGCTACCCCTTCGCGGCGGAGCGGCGGCGGGCCACCTCGTAGAGGGACACCCCCGCGGCCACGGAGGCGTTCAGCGACTCCGCGTTGCCGATCGGGATGCTCGCGACCACGTCGCAGGCCTCGCGCACCAGGCGGGACAGGCCCTTGCCCTCGGAGCCGATCACGATGACCAGAGGGCCGGATGCCAGCTCCAGGTCCGGGATGGGGGTGTCGCCGCCGGAGTCGAGGCCGACCACGAACACGCCCTCCTTCTTGTAGCCCTCCAGCGCGCGGGTCAGGTTGGTGGCCTGGGCCACGGGCAGCCGGGCGAGGGTGCCCGCGGAGGTCTTCCAGGCGGTGAGGTTGACACCGGCCGAGCGGCGCTCGGGGATGAGCAGGCCGTGCGCGTTGAACGCGGCGGCCGAACGCGCGATGGCGCCGAGGTTGTGCGGGTCGGTCACCCCGTCCAGGGCCACGATCAGCGCCGGGGTGTCGGACTCCAGTGCCGCGTCCAGCAGCGCCTCGGGCGCGCGGTACTGGTAGGGGCGCACCTGGAGCGCGAGCCCCTGGTGGGCCGCGTTGGGCTGGCCGTTGCTCTCGCAGCGGCGGTCGAGCTCGGTCTTGGTGACCTCCAGCACGTCCAGGCCGCGCTCGCCGGCGATCCGGGCCGCCTCGTTGACACGCTCGTCCGGGTCGAGGCTGTTGGCCAGGAACAGGCGGGTGGCGGGCATGCCGGCGCGCAGCGCCTCCACCACCGGGTTGCGCCCCACCAGCAGGTCGGAGGCGTCCGCGCGGCGTCGATCCCCCTGCTGCTGGCCCCGGGCCTGGCCTGCGGAGTCCGGGCGGCGGGCGGCCCTGGCCCGCTGCTTGCCCTCGTACCAGTGCCGCTGCTCCGCGGGCAGGGTGCCGCTCTTGCCCTCCAGCGAGCGGCGGCCCTTGCCTCCGCTGCCCTTGCTCGGGCCCTTCTTGCTCTTCTTCGCCGGCATGGTCGCCGCCTCCCCGTCAGTGTCGCGGGCATGCCGGAGGCGCGTCGCATCCGGCTGGTGGAATGTGGCCTGCCAACGTGAACGCGGCGGCAAACTCCCAGACTAACGCCGCCGCGCCACCGCCCGGGCCGCCTCAGTCGCGGCGCAGGTCCCAGCGCGGGCCCTCGGGGGTGTCCTCGACCACGACGCCCGCCCCGGCGAGCCGGTCGCGGATCGCGTCGGCCGCCGCGTAGTCCTTGCGGCCGCGGGCGGCCTGGCGCTGCTCCAGGGCGACCGCCACCAGGGCGTCCACGACCTCTCGCAGCCCCTGGTCCCCGCCGGTGGCCCACTGCTCCCCGAGCGGGTCCAGGCCCAGGACGCCGAGCATGGTGCGCAGCTCGCCGGCGATCTCGGCGGCCTGCTCCTTGCCTCCCGCCACCAGCGCCGTGTTGCCCTCGCGGACGTGGCCGTGCACGACGGCGAGGGCCTGGGAGACCCCGAGGTCGTCGTTGAGGGCGGACGCGAACTCCGCGGGCACGTCCGCGGCCGGGACGACCTCGCCCAGCACCTCGGCGGCGCGGGTGAGGAAGCCCTCGATGCGCTGGTAGGCGGTGGCCGCCTCCTGGAGGGCGGCGTCGGAGTAGTCGATGACCGAGCGGTAGTGCACCTGGCCCAGGTAGTACCGCAGCTCGACCGGGCGCACCTTGCGCACCATCTGCGGGATGAGCAGGGAGTTGCCCAGCGACTTGCTCATCTTCTCGCCGCCGACGACGAGGAGCCCGTTGTGCAGCCAGTACTGGGCGAAGCCGTCACCGGCCGCGCGGGACTGGGCGAGCTCGTTCTCGTGGTGCGGGAAGACCAGGTCCAGGCCGCCGCCGTGGATGTCGAAGCTGGGGCCCAGGTACTTGGTGGCCATGGCCGAGCACTCCAGGTGCCAGCCGGGGCGTCCGCGCCCCCACGGGGTGTGCCAGCTCGGCTCGCCCGGCTTGGCGCCCTTCCACAGGGCGAAGTCGCGGGGGTCGCGCTTGTCGCGGTCCGCGTCGCAGTCGGCCGACTCCACGACCTGGTCCAGGCGCTGGTTGGACAGGCCCCCGTAGGGCGGGTAGGAGCGCACGTCGAAGTAGACGTCGCCGGAGCCGTCGGAGGCGGCGTAGGCGTGGCCCGCGTCGATGAGGCGCTGCATGAGGTCGATCATCTCGGGCACGTGCCCGGTGGCCCGCGGCTCCACGGTGGGAGGCAGGCAGCCCAGGATCTCGTACGCGTGCGTGAACGCGCGCTGGTTGCGCTCGCTGACCTGCCACCACGGCACGCCCTCGTCCGACGCGACCCGGATGATCTTGTCGTCGATGTCGGTGACGTTGCGGCAGAAGGTGACGTCGTACCCCAGGTGCGTCAGCCAGCGGCGCAGGATGTCGAAGTTCACACCGGAGCGGATGTGCCCGATGTGCGGGGGTGCCTGCACCGTGGCACCACACAGGTACAGGGAGGCGGCCCCCTCGCGCAGCGGGACGAACTCGCGGACCTGTCGGGCACTGGTGTCGTAGAAGCGCAGACTCACGTTGTCAAGCGTATCCCCTTTCCCCTCACGGCGGCGTCACAAACCAGGGATCCCCAGGTGGGAGAAGCCCTCCCGGACATCCCCAAGTGCGTATATGTGATTGGCCGTATTCGGACACACGAGGTGTGAGATAACCCTGGCCGGAAGTCCGATCCGCGGGTCCTCCCGAACGCTACTCCCTGCATATTCCGACAGAACGACACAGAACACCTGGGGGCGGCTCGTCTGGTAGCAACCATAATCAGACGGAATCTCGTGTTCGCGGCACCGCCTGGACTACGCTGCGAAGGCGATGGCCCCTTACAACAACGCCCCCGAGTCAGGGACACGGAACGGTAGGCCCGCAGCAGGTCGCGGCGCGGGAGCCGGTGCTCTCGTCGGTGGCGGCCTGTTCGTCGGCCTCATCGCGCTGTGCGCCCTCGTCATCTCCTACAACGGCATCTTCCAGTTCGCCGAGTACGGCGGCCACGAGGGCAGCCCCCTCGCCCACGTGTTCCCGGTGACCTACACCCTGCTGCTGATGATGGCGTGCTGGGTGAGCTACCTGCTGCGCGGAGCGCCTCCGCGCGAGCGGCTCTGGGTCGACCTGGTGCTGATCCCGGTGCTGGTCCTGTTCGCCGCGGCGGCGATGCTGATGAGCAGCCTGGAACTCGTCGAGCGGGTGCACCAGGGAGTCGCCAACGTGATCGTGGCGGTGGCGCCGCTCGCGGCGCTGCTGGTGGCCTTCCTGCTGTGGATGACCCTGCGCGCGCACATGCGCAGGCGCCGCCGCGCGCGGATGGCGAGGCCGCGTCCGGCGGACGACCCCACGACGGTGCTGCACGCCCGCACAGCGGTGGTCCCCCCGCGCGGGGACACCGCCCCCCCGTCCGCCTCGGAGGGCGGCACCCTCCAGACCCGGCTGCTGCGCCTGGGCGCCGACGACCGGGACGAGGACGAGACAGAGGCCTTCGGCCCGGTCGGCCGTCCCCGCCGGGACGGTGGCGGCCGAAACGGCGAGGACCCTGGGACCGCCGGAGCCTCGGAGGCCCCGGGAGGGTCAGAGGCGTTCGCGGGGTCCAACGCGCCCGGGGAGCGGCGGGAGCGCGGGCGGGACCCGGAACCCGACACCGTCCGGGACCGGGACGAGCCGGGCCGGAACGGGGACGTGGACGGCCGGGACGACGGGGAGTTCGCCGCCGAGCCGCTGCCCGTGGCCGGGACCGAAGCACCGCGTTCCGACGCCGGTGACGACCGGGACGACGGGGACGGGATCGGGGCGTCCGTGCCGACGGTGCGCCTGCCCCGGCGCTCGCGGGACGGGCACAACCCGATCAAGCGGGCCGCCGAGGAGGCCCCGGTGGTGCCCGGCGCGGCAGCGCCCGCCGACGACGAACCGGAGCCGGAAGCGGGACCGGAGCCGGTCGCGGTGGTCCCCGGCCACCTGGCCGACGAGGGTTTCGAGCACGAGCCGCCCTCCGGCGACCCGGTGTCGGACGAGGCCGACGCCCCGCCGGTGGCCCCAGGGCACGCGGCCGAACCCGAACCACACGTGGATCCCGAGCCGGAGACCGGGACCGTCACGGCCTTCGAGTCGGAGCCCGAACCGGTGGAGGAGCCCGCGGAACCCCAGCCGGAACCCGTTCCCGTCGTGACGCCCGAGCCGGTCACGGACTCGCGGAGCGCGCCGTCCGGGCAGGGGTCCGAGGCGGACGCGGAGGACGCGCGGGCCGGTTCCGTGCCGCGGTCCGATCCCGCTCCGGCGTCGCGGAGCACGCCCGTGGAGCCGGACCCCGAGCCCGAGCCCGCGACAGAAGCCGAGCCCTCGGCGGAGCGCGCCCCGGACACCGCGCACTGGGAGCCGCCCGCGGACGACTCGGGCGCCCACGTCCTCGCGGACTACGTGCCGCCGGTGTGGACGCCGCCGGATGACGACGCCTCGCCGTTCGCGGAGGAGTCCCGGGAGCCGGAGCCGACGCCCGCGCTGGACCACGACACCGGTCCCGCGGTGCGGGCGGCGTTCCGGATCGGCGGGGCCTCCCCGGAGGCGGCGGCCACCTCGGACGGACCAGCGCAGCCCGCGCCGGGGCCGGAGGAGGCCTGGTCCTGGTACGAGACCGACGAGGACCGGTTCCCGGAGGAGGACCCGCTCCAGGAGCCGGAACGGCTCGGGGCGTCCGAGCCCTCCCCGAACGACGCCGACCTCCCGCCCGAGGCGGAGGAGCTTCCGCCGACTGTCCGGGAGGAGGGCGGGGACGAACCGGCCCCCTCCTCCACGGAGCCCCCGGCAGGGCCCGAGCCCGACGCCGGAGGACGCGTTCAGGAGAGGCGCGGCCCCCTCACCCCGGTGGAGAAGCGCCCTATGGTGCTCAAGCCGCCGCGTCCGCCGCTGCCGGACTTCTCCTCGGGACCGCCCTCGCGGCGCGTGCGCAGCGAGCCGCTCCGTCCGGACGAGTAGGAACGGCGGGGGGGCGCGCCGGGCGGACGCGCCTGACGGGCGTACGACGGGGCTGTGCACAGGTTGTGCACGGCCCCGAAGCCGTTCCGGTGCCCCCTGAACGCCGCGGCCGATTCCTGAGCACCCGCCGTGCGAAGGTCACGCCGGACGCCCTCGGCCTCCCCTCGGGCGGCCATCGCCGGGTTCCGGAGCTGCGGGGCCCGCTGACGGTGGGCTTCCACGCCTTCAACGTCGCCAGCGCCCCGGTTACCGGCTGCTCGTCTGCCGGGAGCGCGGACGCGAGTCGTGACGGGGGCCGCCCGGGCCTTCTCAGCCCGCGGCCACGCACAGGGCCGTGGCCACGGCCGCGATGCCCTCTCCGCGGCCGGTCAGGCCCAGGCCGTCGGTCGTGGTCGCCGAGACGCTCACGGGCGCTCCCACGACCTCCGAGAGCGTCTTCTCGGCCTCAGCGCGGCGCGGCGCGAACCTGGGGCGGTTGCTGATGATCTGGACGGCCACGTTGCCGATCTCGAAACCGGCCGCGCGCACGCGCGCCGCGGTCTCGGTGAGCAGGGCCGCTCCGGAGGCGCCTTTCCAGCGCGGTTCCGAAGTGCCGAAGTTGGATCCCAGATCGCCGAGTCCGCAGGCGGACAACAGCGCGTCGCACGCGGCGTGGGCGGCGACATCGCCGTCGGAATGGCCGCTGACGCCGTCCTCTCCCGGCCATTCCAAACCGGCCAGGAAAAGGGTGCGCCCAGGAGAAAACGGGTGGACGTCCGTTCCGACGCCCACCCGAGGCATATTCGTCATCAATTACGTGATTTCAGAACCGGTTCAGGTGGTGAGAACCTCGTCGAGGAGGGCCTCGGCCTTGTCCTCGTTGGTCTTTTCCGCGAGGGCGAGTTCGCTGACGAGGATCTGCCGCGCCTTGGCGAGCATACGCTTCTCACCGGCGGACAGGCCGCGCTCCTTGTCCCGACGCCAGAGGTCCCGAACCACCTCGGCGACCTTGTTCACGTCACCCGAGGCCAGCTTCTCCAGGTTGGCCTTGTAGCGCCTGGACCAGTTGGTGGGCTCCTCGGTGTGCGGCGCGCGAAGCACCTCGAAGACCTTGTCCAGGCCCTCCTGCCCCACCACGTCGCGAACGCCGACGTCCTCGGCATTCGCGGCGGGCACGCGCACCGTCAGATCGCCCTTGTCGACCCTCAGAACGAGGTAGATTCTGTCCTCGCCCTTAATGTTGCGCGTCTCGATCGCTTCAATACGAGCAGCCCCATGATGGGGGTAGACAACAGTGTCGCCGACCTTGAAAGTCATGTGACAGGTACCCCTTCCGCTACCACAAGGATACCACGAATCTGTGACTTAACGTACCTATTAGGTTTGCGAACACGCAGGTCAAGCCCTACTTTCCAGGGCTTGACAAAGTGTACCCGAGGCCTGCTGCGCACCTGGTCAGGCCCCGTACGGAAGGGCTTGCGGACGCCGTGTCCACCCCTTCACCGGAACTCGGTGAAGGCGTTACGGACACGCCCGCGGAGCCTTCGGGGAGGGGCCGGAGCGACGCATCTCACCGTGCAGCGTCGCCTGGCGCACGTCGCCCGCGAGGGCTCCCGACGACCAGCCGCAACGACCCGCGCACGGCCGGCCTCCGGCCGCCGTGCGACCCGTCCGGACCGGTCGGCCGCGCCCCGGCACAGCGTTTCCGGCCCCGACCCGGCCCGGCGCCGCGCGCTCCGGCGCGGCGCCGGGGGGACACTCGCGGTCCGGACGTCCGGGGGGACGCGTCCAGGGGGGCGGGGAAGCACGCCCGGCCCGCGGACGGCGTACGGCCGGACCGGGCTCGCGGGACCGGCGAGGGGGCACCTGCGGTCCGCTCCGCGGAGAGGCCGCCGTCGGCTCAGCTCTCGGGGTCGTAGTCCTCGCGCTTCTCGCCCGTCACCATGTAGACGAGGTTGTCGGCGACGTGCACCGCGTGGTCACCGAAGCGTTCGTAGAACCGGCCGACCAGGGTGACGTCCATGGTGGCCTCCACGCCGTACTCCCACCCGGGGGCGAGGATGCGCTGCAGCAGCTTGCGCCGCAGCCGGTCCATCGTGTCGTCGTCCTTGTCCAATTCCAGGGCGGTGTCGGGGTCGCGGTCCATGATGACCTCGCCCGCCTTGGTGACAAGCAGTTCCGCCTGGTGGCCCATCTCCAGCACGATCGACCGCACCGGCTTGGGGATAGCCGAGTCGGGGTGGCGCCGCCGCGCGATCTTGGCCAGGTGGACGGCGTGGTCGCCCATCCGCTCCAGGTCGCCGCGCATGTACAGGGAGGTGATGATGGTGCGCAGGTCGGAGGCGACCGGCTGCTGCCGGGCCATCAGGCTGAACGCGGTGTCCTCGATCTCCTGGTCGAGCCGGTTGATCTGCTCGTCGCCGGAGATGACCTCCTGCGCCGCGTTGATGTCACTGTCCAGCAGCGCCGTGGTCGCACGAGCGACGGCGTGCCGCGCGAGCCGCGTCATCTCGACGAGGCGTTCACTCAGGCTGTCAAGGTCGTCGTGGTAGGTATCGCGCATGGCGTCAATGCTCCCAGTGGTTGTTTGAAGAGTCGGCCAAGAATCGGTGAACGATGCAAGAACCTCGGTTGTGTCGCATGCCCTGACCGGGTAAAGCCCCAGTCCGCACGTTTACGATCGAACCGTGCAAGGGGAACTTCTCGCCGCGGTGACCGGCATCATCGGACTCGTCACGGGCGTCGTCATCGGCGTCCTGGCCGGTCCCTTCTTCCGTACGGGTACCGCCGCACGGCAACGGCAGGCTCCGGAGCCCGCGAACCGCGACGGCGGCGTGCTGCCCTCCGGCATAGCCGAGGTGCTCTCCGCGATCCCCTCCTCCGCCGTCGTGCTGGACTCCGCCGACAGGGTCCTGCGCGCCTCCTCCGCCGCACGAGCCTTCGGCATCGTGCGGGGCGAGGAAATGGTCATCGGCGAACTCCTCACCCTGGCCCGGCAGGTACGGCGGGACGGCGTCATCCGGGAGACCGACATCGAGGTGGCCGTGCGCAAGTTCGGCCCCGACGCCACGTCCTTCGCCGTGCGGGTGGCCCCCCTGGGAGGGACCGGGCTGGTGCTGGTGCTGGCCGAGGACCAGACCGAGCACCGGCGCCTGGAGGCGGTCCGCCGCGACTTCGTCGCGAACATCTCGCACGAGCTGAAGACCCCGGTGGGCGCTTTGTCCCTGTTGGCGGAAACCGTACAGGACGCCAGTGACGACCCGGAAGCGGTGCGTCGCTTCACCGAGCGCATGCAGGTCGAGGCCTCGCGGCTGACCGCGGTGATCCAGGACCTCATCACGCTCTCGCGCATCCAGGGCGCCGAGCCGATGGCCGAACCCGCCCGGGTCGACCTCGGCCCCGTCGTGGAGGAGGCGCTGGACTCGGTGCGCATGCCCGCGGACGCCAAGGGGATCGAACTGGTCGGCAGCGGCGCCGAGGGCGTCGTGATCATGGGCGACGAGGGTCTGCTGGGCACCGCCGTGCGCAACCTGGTCGCCAACGCCGTGTCCTACAGCCCCAAGAACACCCGGGTCGCCGTGTCCGTGGTGCTGTCCAGGTCCAGCGTGGACATCAGCGTCGCCGACCAGGGCATCGGGATACCGCAGCAGGACCTGGAAAGGATCTTCGAGCGGTTCTACCGTGTGGACGCCGCTCGGAGCCGGGCCACCGGGGGTACCGGTCTGGGCCTGGCGATCGTCAAGCACATCATGACCCACCACCGTGGAGAAGTGACCGTGTGGAGCAAGGAGGGGTCGGGGTCGACGTTCACTCTGCGGCTGCCCCGTTCCGAGAGCCGGGGGCCCGAGGCCGCCCGGAACACCGACCGTCAGGAGGCGGCACAGTGACGCGCGTACTCGTTGTCGAGGACGAGGAATCCTACAGCGACGCCCTGTCGTACATGCTGCGCAAGGAGGGCTTCGAGGTCGCCGTGGCGCCCACCGGGACCGTGGCGCTGGAGACCTTCGACCGTACCGGGGCCGACCTGGTGCTGCTGGACCTGATGCTGCCGGGGCTGTCGGGCACCGAGGTGTGCCGGACGCTGCGGCAGAAGTCCAACGTCCCCGTGATCATGCTCACCGCCAAGGACTCCGAGATCGACAAGGTCGTCGGTCTGGAGCTGGGCGCCGACGACTACGTGACCAAGCCCTTCTCCTCCCGCGAGCTCGTGGCCCGCATCCGCGCGGTGCTGCGCCGCCGGGGCGAGGACGAGGTCGTGCTGCCCGCCGCCCTGGAGGCCGGTCCCGTCCGGATGGACGTGGAGCGTCACGTGGTGACGGTGCGCGGAGACAACGTGCAGCTCCCCCTCAAGGAGTTCGAGCTGCTGGAGGTGCTCCTGCGCAACGCCGGGCGGGTGCTCACCAGGATGCAGCTCATCGACCGCGTGTGGGGCGCCGACTACGTCGGTGACACCAAGACCCTCGACGTGCACGTCAAGAGGCTGCGCGCCAAGATCGAGGAGGACCCGGGCAGCCCGCGCTACATCGTGACCGTCCGCGGTCTGGGCTACAAGTTCGAGCCGGTCACCGTCGACGTCTGAGGGGCGCTGGGTCTCTCCGGGGACTGCCTGCGCCGCCTCACGTGTCCCGGGCCGTGGCCGCGTCCACAGCCCGGGCCTCCTCATACCTCCAGGACGACCGTGAACGGGCCCTCGTTGGTGAGGGAGACCGACATCTTCGCGCCGAACACCCCCGTGGCCACCACGGCGCCGAGAGAGCGCAGCTCCTCGACGACCGCGTCCACGAGGGGTTCGGCGACGGGGCCGGGCGCCGCGGCCTGCCAGGTGGGGCGGCGGCCCTTGCGCGCGTCGCCGTAGAGCGTGAACTGGCTGACCACGAGCAGCGGCGCGCCGGTGTCGGAGCACGACCGCTCGTCCTCCAGGATCCGCAGCGTCCACAGCTTCCTGGCGATCCTGACCGCCTCGGCGGCGGTGTCGGTGTGGGTGACCCCCACCAGCGCCGTCAGGCCGGGTTCGGTGATCCGTCCGACCACCTCGCCGTCCACCGTCACCGACGCGTGCGACACGCGCTGCACGACCGCGCGCATGGTGCCTCCCCCTCGTGGTCTGCGGCTTCCTAGCGCCGCTGGAACTGGTTGAGCGCCCGCAGCCGCCGGGCGTTGGTGATGATTCCGGTCAGCGTCACCACGAACGTGGTGATGGAGTCCGCGAAGTCCTCGATCCGCCACTCCCTGGGCCCCGTGTACCAGGCCAGGCCGTCACCGGTCAGCTCCTCGGGGGTCAGGTCGGTGAGCGCGGCCGAGGCCAGGATGTCGGCCCAGTGGTCGACGTCGTCGAAGATCACCGCGTAGGGCAGGTAGCGCGAGTACAGCTCCACCCGCTGCCCCGGGGGCGCGGTCGCCGAGCGCGGGCTCAGCAGGTAGTCGCGGAAGCCCACCGTGTGCGCGTACACGGAGCTGCCCAGGGCGGTCTTGGCGGGCATGTACTGCGCGCCCGCCGTGACGGCGGCGCCCGCGATGATGACGGCCAGCCCGGTGAACGCCGCGCTGGTGAAGACCGCGAGGGTTCCGGTCAGGAGCACGCCCGCGGCGGTCACCGCCATGCCGACGGCGCTCCAGCGGCTGCGGACCTGGTTGGGCGAGCGGGCGAACCACTTCAGCCGCACCATGTCGCGGTACAGCTCCTCGCGGACGCGGTCGATGCGCGCCGGGAAGTCGGCGGAGGTGCGTGGCGAGCCGACCTGGGACAGGCGCACGGTCGGGCGCCCGCCGAAGAGCGCGTCCAGCAGCAGCCACTCGTAGGAGCGGAGGGTGTCCTCCGGGGGGCCGTCCAGCCGCACCAGCCGCCAGTCCACGGACGTGAAGTGCTCGTGCGGCAGCTCCTCCAGGCGCACGTAGCCGCGCACGGCCAGGTCGACCACGGCGCCGGTGAGGTCGGTGATGTCCACGGTCTCGTTGACGAGCGTGCCGATCTGGCCGGGGTGCACGTCGTCGGGCGGGGCGAACCGCAGGCGCCCGTGCTCGCCCTCGGCCACCGGGGCGTGGTCCCCGGCCGAGGCCTCGTCGCGCAGGGCGCGCTCGTCGCGGCCCCGGACGCGGATCAGCACCACGAGGCCGCCCAGGAGCACCGCCAGCAGCAGCCCGAAGACGCTGGCGGTGGCCGGGGTGACCGCGAAGGCCGAGGCCAGCGACCAGCGGCGGGTGAGGATGGGCTCGCCCTCGGCGGTGCCGGGCGGGTAGTTGACGACGATGTCGAGCCGGCCGGTGGGCTCCATGTCGGCCTGGAGGAAGTGGGCCACGCCCGCGTCTGCGCCCATGTCGGAGGCCGTGCAGTACATGGCGCTGCGCGGCTCCCCGGCCAGGCAGGACAGCGCCTCGGGCGGCAGGGGCGCGGTGACGGTCACGTCAGTGGCCTCCACGGGGTGGCTGTAGGCGCCGACGGCCCGCCACTCGAGCTGGACGCCCTGGGAGACCTCGCTCACGGTTCCGCTCACCCGGTAGGAGAGCACGACCCCGGAGGTGGCCTCGGTGGGGATCTCCACGGACAGGGAGCCGTCGTCCCTGCTCACCCGGGCGTCCAGGGCTTCGCCGTCCAGGTCGGTGGCCCGCACACCGGTGACCTCGAACTTCCGGTCGTGCTCGGTGTCGTAGAGCATCGTCTCGGTCAGGGAGCGGGTGAAGGCGGCCGGGGCGCCGCCGGAGAAGGAGATGGTCTCCTCGCCGTGGAGGACGCCCGCGCTGTCGAGTTCGAGGCGGACTTCGTTGGTGATGACCGGGGCGGACCGGTCGCTGGCGGGCGCCACGGAGCCCCCCGGTACTGTGGGAGCCGGTGCCGCTGGCGTCGCGGCGTGGGCCTCCCCACCCGGCCACGCGACGACAAGCGCCGTGACCAGTGAGGACAACACGAAGACGGCCGTCGCGACCGCGACGGCCGGGCGCCAGGAGCCAACCCACCACATGTCGCGAGAGCCTATCCGGTCCGCCGGTGCACCGTTCCCCCCGGGCACGGCGGCCGACGTCGTGCCCCGGTGCCGCGGGAAGCTGTCGTGGTGAGTCGCAGAGCGGTTCGGGGACCGGAATTCTGGCCCGAGGACCCCGGTCTCTTCCAGCGGATGGGCCTGGGGGTCTCGCTCACGCTGGGCACGGGGGTGGCCGCGGTGGGGTTCACCGGTTTCCTGGCGATCTCGGCCGCCCTGCACCCCTCCGAGCCCGCGTGGTCGCATCCGGTGGCGTCGGCGGACCCGGCGACGGGCGGTTCGGGCGGGGCGTCGGCGGCGGAGCCGCTGACCGCCTCGGGCGGGGGCGACCCGCTCACCGACAACCCGCTGTACCGGATCGGCGAGCTGGGCGAGATCACCTGCGAGGTGCCCGAACTGGACGAGAAGGACCCGGAGTCGGTGGAGGCGTTCGTCCACGAGATCGCCGACTGCCTGGACACGGCGTGGGGCTCCTACTTCGCCGAGGCGGGGCTGGAGTTCAGCTCCCCCAACCGCGTGTACTGGCACACCGCCGGGAACAGCCCGTGCGGCGCGTTCCCCAGCGAGGGCACGGCGGCCTTCTACTGCCAGGCCAACCAGGGCCTGTACCTGGGCGTGGAGGACATAGTGGCCGCCTCCGGAGGCAGCGACAAGCCCGAGGCGTACACGTTCCTGCTCAGCCACGAGTACGGGCACCACGTGCAGGGGCAGTCGCGCATCCTGGCGCGGTTCCACAGCGAGCGGGCGGGCGCCGACGAGGCGGAGGCGGACGAGCTGACCCGGCGCAACGAGCTCCAGGCCAACTGCCTTGGCGGGGTCTTCCTGGGCGCCTCGCGCGAGGACCTGGGCCTCGGCGGGTCCGAGCGGGAGAATATCCTCGACGACGTCGGTCTGCGCTCCGACTGGGGCGACGAGCACACCCACGGTTCGGCCGCCAACGGCCGCCTGTGGACCGCGCACGGCATGGACCGCAGGGATCCGGCCGCGTGCAACACGTGGAACGCTCCCGAGGATCTGGTGCGGTGAAGCGCTCCGGGGGGCACGGTCAGGTGTCGGGCGTGTCCGGTCCGGCCACGGTGACGACAGGGCGGGCGGACAGGGGTGTACGCAGGGTTCGGTAGGTCCCCGGCGTCCGCGGCGCGCCGCGCCGACCGCCGGGTGTTCGGTCTGGTGACCGCCCTCATGGTGGTGCTGCTGGCGCTGGCGCTTTTGTCGTGGACCACCGCCGGGGAGGACGGCCCCCCGCCCGGGGCCGCGCCGGACGCGACCGTCCCGGAGGCGGGCGCCGACTCCGACGACAAACCCGGTCAGGCCCCCTCCGGCATGGCGGGCGGGCAGGGGTCGCCGGAGCGGTTCGGCGCCCGGGAGCGCCCGTCGGGGTACCAGGCGCTGGTCGCCAACCCGCTGTACGGGACAGGGCGGCTGAGCCCGCGCCCGTGCCCGGTTCCGGAGCTGGACGTGGAGGACCCCGAGTCGATGGAGGGGTTCCTGCACACGGTCGCGGACTGCCTGGACGACGCCTGGCGGACCCAGTTCCTTCGCGCGGGCATACCCTTCACACCCCCGGAGCGGGTCTTCTGGGACGAGCCCGGGATCAGCCCGTGCCGCGCCTACCCCTCCCGCGCGGGCGCGTTCTACTGCCGGGCGAGCACGAGCATCTACATCGGCACCGCGGACGTGGTGCACAAGTGGAACGGCGCCACGGACAGCGTGGTGTACGCGTCCCTGCTAGCCCACGAGTACAGCCACCACGTGCAGGGTGAGTCGGGGCTGCTGGAGTACTACCACGGGCAGCGCCAACTGGAGGACGGTGTGCTGGAGCGCAACGCGTGGACGCGCCGCGGCGAGCTCCAGGCGAACTGCCTGGCGGGCGTGTTCATGGGGTCGGTCCGGGTGAGCTACCCCTTGGACGAGGGGGACGTGGAGGCTCTGCTGGACGACGCCGCCGCCACCGCCGACCGCGAGGACGGCGAGGAGGAGGAGCGCACGCACGGGTCGGTGGACAACAGCGTGGCGTGGACCCGGACCGGCCTGGAGGAGCAGCGGCCTGGGGCGTGCAACACCTGGGACGTGGCGGACGATTCGCTGGTGCACTGACGAGCGTCGGCCGCGACGGCAGCGGGTGCGCGTCCGGCACCGTTGCGGCGCCGGTGAACGCCGGGGCGGGCCCCGGGACCCGCCCCGGTCGGATCTATCGGGACTCGACCCTTCCGAGCGGGTCGGGGCCGCCAGTCAGCTCGTCGCACGCCGCCTGCCATGCGGGGTCCCCGGGGTGGAACCGGTCGCGGAGGTAGGCCCAGGTGAGGCGCTGGACCGCCGACACCCGCTCGGGGCTCTCGTCCGTGGTCTCGGCGACGTCGTACCCGGAGACCCCGCCGAGCCCGTGCTCAGCGCCGAACAGCGTGAGCAGGGTCTTGGGACCGGGGGCGAGGAGGTAGGGGTCGGCGTGCCACTCCGGGCCGCGGACCGTCAGGTGGGCGGAGTCGTCCGCGTCCCCGGCGACCACGAGCGCGGGCGTCGTCATCGTGGAGAAGTCCGTGGTCGAGAGGAAGGTGTAGGCGCGGGCCGTGGACTCGGTGAGGGAGTCACCGCCCGCGCCGGGCGCGGCGAGCAGGACGCCCGCCGTGATCCGGGGCTCGGACAGGTCCACCGCCTTCCCGTCGTGCGGGTCGGTGAGCCGGGCGCCGAGCAGCAGGCTCGCGGTGTGCCCGCCCATCGAGTGCCCGGCCACGGCGACCCTGCTCCGGTCCAGGCGTCCGGAGAGCCCGGGCACGGCGGCCTCGACCTCGTCGAGCCGGTCCAGGACGCGCGTCATGTCCTCGGCCCGCGACCGCCAGTACAGCGGCGCCCCGGGGGTGTCGGGGTCCAGGTCCAGCGTCCTCGAACTCAGGTGGGTCGGCTGGATCACGGCGAACCCGTGGGCCGCCCAGAAGTCGGCCAGGGGCGCGTAGCCGTTCAGCGACGACAGGTGGCGGGAGGGGCCTTGGCCGTGTGAGAGGAGGACGATCGGCAGTTCGCCCCCGGTCACGGGCACGGAGACCCGCGCCTCCAGGTCGACGGCGCGGTCGGGTGTCGGCAGCACGACCGGGCTGACAGAGAGGACGGGGGCCGCGGGGCCGACGGAGTCGGGCGTGCGCGTCGGTGCGCTCATGGTGCGTTTTCCCTTCGGTGGCCTGCGCCGAGGTCCCCTCGGATCGGAGGCGGGCAGGGCGGACGGAAGTGTCCCGCCGCAGCTAGACTGCAAGCGGAGCGCCGTTCCTTTTAATATACGGAACAGTGTTCCGTTTAGCAACGGACAGCGGAAGGAGAGCGTGTATGCCCAGTGCAGGGGGGCCGGAGGAGGTACCGGCCCGCGGCAGGCGGGCCGACGCGGTGCGCAACGAGCAGAAGCTGCTCACCGCCGCCGCCGCGGTGTTCGCCACCTCCGGCGTCGACGCGCCGATCCGGGAGATCGCGGCCCGGGCGGGCGTCGGGATGGGGACGATCTACCGCCACTTCCCCACCCGGGCGGACCTGGTCGTCGCCGTCTACCGCCACCAGGTCGAGGCCTGCGCCGAGGCCGGTCCGCGGCTGCTGGCCGAGGCCGGGTCCCCGTTCGCCGCGCTCCGCGCGTGGGCGGACCTCTTCGTCGACTTCCTGGTCACCAAGCACGGGCTGGCCGCCGCGATGCGGTCGGACAGCGGCGGCTTCGAGGCCCTGCACGCCTACTTCCTCGACCGCCTGGTGCCCGTCTGCACGACCCTGCTCGACGCCGCGGTCGAGGCCGGGGAGATCGTGCCCGGTACCCGGGCCTACGAGCTGATGCGCGGCATCGGCAACCTCTGCGCCGGCGGCGAGGACCCCCGCTACGACCCGCGCCGACTGGTCGAGCCGCTCCTGCTGGGGCTGCGGCGGCCGCGGCCCGCCTGAGACCGGCGCCCGGGCGCGGGCGCGGCGCCTCCCCGCGGGCGGGTCCTCAAACCACCCCGCCCCGTGTGCGGCGCCTCCCCGGGTGCCGCCTTCCCCGTGCCCGGGACGGGCCTCGGGCGGAGCCCCCATGCCGCGAAGGGGCCGCGGGCGAGTTCGCCCGGCGTTGTCCACAGGTTCGAAGTACCGCTGTCGCCCGGATACGGAGCGTGGCAGGATGCTTCGTATGTCGGACCTCGCCGAACCCCTCAGCCCCCACGAGCCCGAACCGACCTCCCCCGCTCCCCGCTCCCCCGAGCCCTCATCCGACGACGCCTCTCCGCCGCCCGCCCCCACCGGCCCGGGCTCCCACGCGTGCGAGCGGGTCGAGCTGCGCGTACACGGCGTCAGCGGCGGCCAGGCCGAGGAACTGCTGGACGTCGAACCCGCCATGCGCGTGGGCGGCGACCGCCTGGCGGGCTTCTTCCGCTGGCGCCGCGAGTCCGATACCGAGACCCTCCCGAACGTGCGCAGGGAGATCTTCGCCTGGGGCAACCTCACCTCCGGACGCTCCTCCCGGGCGTTCTGGCTGCTGCTGCTGCCGTTCATGCTCGTCAACGTGGCGTACTGGATGCGGCCCGGCCGGATGGACCGCGACCCCGCGGGGGCGCGGCTGCTGGCCAACAACGCCTACGGCGGGAGCGTGCGGCTGCTGGCGCTGTCCCTGACTGTGCTCATCACCCTGGCCGCGGCGGGGATCGGCATGGACCTGGTGGCCTGGCAGTGCGCCTCCGGCCAGGGCGAGGAGTGCGTGCGGGCCCGCCCCTGGCTGGCCTTCCTGGGCTCGTCCTCCTCGGTGCTGTCCGCGCCGGGCCCTGCCCTGCTGGTGGGCACGGTGCTGCCGGTGGCGCTGATCGTGGTGCTGTGGCTGCTGTCGCGGCGCACGGCCGCCGACTACGAGGTCGTGGAGAGTCCGATACCGCCCCGCCCCAGCGCGGCCGCCCCGCTGAGCCGGGAGAGCTTCTGGCGCAACAGCGAGACCATGGCCCGGCTGCGCTCGGCGCACATCTCGGCGGCCCTGGGCACGGTGACCGCGCTGCTGGTCGTACCGGCGCTGCGGCACGACCTGGACCCGGCGACGGCGGGGCCCCCGGACGGAGCGGGACCGTGGACCGTCGGCGCCCTCCTGGCCGCCCTGCTGGCGGCGGTGGTCACCCTGAGCACCCTGAGCGTGCTGGTCCCGGGCACCGACCCGCGCTGGAACGCCCGGGCCGACCGGATCTGCCGCCTGCTGCGCGACGCCACCCTGGTCCTGGGACTGGCGGTGGCCGCGTACGCGCTCTGGCCCCGTCCGGGCTGGACCGCGTCGGGGCGGCTGCCCGGCAACGGGGCGATACTCAACACGCTGTTCGCGGTCCAGGCGGCCCTGGTGCTGGTGATGCTGGCGGCGGCGCTGTTCCTGTTCGCCGCCGACCGCTCCCACGGCGGCGCGGCGATGCGCGGCCTCGCGGGCCCGGCCACGGCGGCCCTGGGCGCGCTGCTCGGCGGCGGCTTCTCGGCCGCCCTCGTCTACCAGGGGTCACTGGCGCTGAGCGGCTGCGGCACCCTGGCCACCCCCGAGGTGGACTGTCTGCCGCTGTCGGTACCGGCCGCCTACTCCTGGCTCCAACTGGCGTTCGCGCTGGAGGCGGCCATCGCGCTGGTCGTGGTGGGGGTGCTCGCACTGCGGCTGCGCCGCGACACCCGGTCGCACCTGGCCGGGGTCACTGAGGACTACGCGCGCAGCGTGCGCGACCGCCGCACCTGGGACATCGCCCACGCGCGGGCGATGGGCCGGATGACGGAGGTGCTGCCGTGGGTGCTGGCGGCCTTCCTGCTCCCGGTGGTGGCGCTGGGCGTGCTCGTGCTGTCCTCCACGCTCTCGGGGCACCCGGCGGCGGGTCCGGCCCCGGTGACGGCGGCCGTGTCGGACGCGGCCGCCGTGCCCGGCGAGGTGCGGGGGTTCGCCCAGGGGACGGTGTCGGGACTGATCGGCGTCGGCTCCCTGCTGGGCGGCGCCGCCCTGGTGGCGCTGGCGTGGATAGGACGCAGCGCCTACCGCGACCGGCCCACGCGGCAGGCGGTCGGCTCGGTGTGGGACGTGGGCACGTTCTGGCCCCGGGCGGCCCACCCGCTGGCACCGCCCTCCTACGCGGAGCGGGCCGTGCCCCAACTGTGCGCCCGGGTGGCCCTGCTGTGCCGGGAGGGCACGGACATGGTGCTGTCGGGACACTCACAGGGCTCGGTGCTGGCGGCGGCCACGGTCTGGCAGTTGCCCACCGACTGCCTGGGCAGGATCGCGCTCATCACGCACGGCTCACCGCTGGACCGCCTGTACGCCCGATACTTCCCGGCCTACTTCGGGCCGGTGCCGTTCGCGGACCTGAGGGAGCGGGTGACGGACTGGCGCAACCTGTGGCGGGTCACCGACGCGATCGCCGGTCCGGTGCGCACGGTCGACTCCTCCGACGGGTTCGGGAACGTACGCGTCGTGGAGCGGGCCGAGCCCCTGCCGGACCCGCGTTCCTACGACGCGCTGCCCGGCGAGGCCAGACGCCCGGAGATCCTGGGCCACTCCTACTACACGGGCGACCCCGCCTACTCCGCCGAGCTGCGGCGCGTGCTGGACGCCATGGAGGCGCGGGCACGGCGTGGGGCCCCGGCCGGAAGAACGGGGGGCGAGGCACCGTCCGGGAGCGCGGATTGAGACCGGGAAGGCCTACCAGGGACCGTAGGGGCCGTTGTTGCTGTTGCCGCCCACGCCCTTGACGGCCGGACGCACGTCCAGCAGGAAGACGAGGGTGGCGACCAGGCCGAGGATGACGAACATCCCGCGGCCGGAGAACACGGCCAGCAGCGAGAGCGCCGTGGCGACACCGGTGAGGACGACCCACAGCTTCTTGGTCTGCTTGTCCATCAGTTCGAAGGCCGCGGCCGGCGTGCGGATCGCCTCGATCAGCGCGTACAGACTCGCCACGAAGGTGACCAGGTAGATGGCCTGCCAGATCAGTCCGAACAAAACGCACACTCCCGACGACGTTCCGAGCGGGGAGTCCGCCCGCTCTCCACCGTAAACGGATGGGACGCGTTGATCGTGCCCGCGGAGGCGGGTGTCACACACGCGCGGGGACCGCGGTCGGCGGCGGCAGCGGTCCGCGCGCGGGCGCGACCGGCGGCCGGGGCTGTCACAGCGGGATGTGCCAGAGGCAGGTGACCGCCGCCAGCAGGAAGGCGGAACCGCCCATGATGAAGGCGCCCGCGTGGTAGGGCAGCTCGTTGTCGGGGTGCAGGAGGCGGTTGACCCGCCGCATCACCCCGGGCTCGGCGTCGGGCACGGCCGCCATCGCCCCGGCGGGCACCGGGGCCGGTCCGGCGGCGCCGAAGCGCAGCAGCGCCATGGCCAGCTCCCGAGAGGAGCTCTTGCGCCGGGCCTGGTCGTCGGCGCACATCTCGATGAGCAGCGCCACGCTCTCGTAGTAGGTGCGGACCAGGCGGAACCGCGGGAAGGCTCGCTTGAGAGAGGAGAAGGGCAGCAGCACGAGGTCGTGGCGCTGGCGCAGGTGGGCGTGCTCGTGGGCCAGGACGGCGGCCAGCTCGCGGTTGTCCAGGACCGCCAGGGCCCCGGCGCTGATCACCACCTGCGAGCGCAGCACGCCCGGAAGGCAGTACGCGGCGGCGGCCGGGTGGTCGAGCACGCGGGCGCCGGGCACGTCGGGGTGCTCGCTGGCGATGAGTTCGAGGAGGTCGTGGTGGCGTCGGCGGACGCGGACCACGTGCAGGAAGGAGGAGACCAGGCCGTAGAAGAGCACCAGGGTCAGCACGACGGCCAGGACCACGGCCACGATGTGGCTGATGCCCTCAAGCCCCTGGGAGAGTTCGGCGAGCAGCAGCTGGCCGGTCACGATGTCCGTGGCCAGGGCCATGGACCCCCCGGCCGCGCCGAGCCGGTAGGAGGAGAGCCCGAAGGCCAGGAGCGCGCCGATGGTGGACACGCCCCAGGCGAGCCCGAGTGCCTGCCAGGTGATCACGGCCGTGTAGGGCCCCCGCGAGGGCCACTTGGCCCGGTGGAGGCCTTCCATCGCGATGAGACAGCAGACCGCGACGATAGTGAGGAGGGCGGCACTGACCATACGGACTAGTTCCTTGGCTGCTCGGTTTCCGCGAGTGCGCGCCGAAGCGCTTCAGCCTGCTCGCCGTCCATGGACTGGACGAAGGCGGCCAGGGCGGCGTCGCGGTCCCCGGTCTGTCCGAGAGCGTCGAACATCAGCTCGGAGACGTATGCCTCACGGCTGGCTGCCGGGCGGTAACGCCACGCACGACCCTCACGTGCCCGGGTGACGACCTTCTTCTTGGCGAGCCTGTCGAGCACGGTCATGACGGTGGTGTGCGCGAGGTCGCGCTCGGCCAAGGCCTTGCCGACCTCACGAACCGTCATTGGTTCGTTCCGTGACCACAGTACATCCATCACCGCGCGCTCAAGTTCGCCAAGCCGATTCATACCTGCGATTCTACTTGGGGTCGTACTACTCGTTGTCGTACCCCCAGGTTAAATCCTCATCGCCTACGGGACAAGGGATACCGGCCCCGGAACGGGAGGGGATCGGCCTCCCCCGCAGCCGCCCCGGGACCCCCTCGGCAACGGCCTCGGAGGGCCTCTCACGAGACCGGTACAACCTCGGTCACACGCCCGCGCGCCCGGAGCCCGGGGCCGGGCACCGCCCGCCGAACGGGGCGGAGGCGACGGTCACGCACCGCGCGCCCGGGTCCCGGCGGACCGGCGGCCGACCCGGCGGAACGCGTGCGCGCGCCCCGCCGCCTACCACGGGGCGCGGACGCCCGTCCCACAACGAGCCCCCGTCACAGCGGCGCGCGGACACCACCGCCCGCCCACGGCACAGGAAGGGAAGGGCCATGGCCTCTCCGAACCGCCCCCGGATCCACGTCCTCCGTGGCGACATCACCGAGCAGAGCGTGGACGCCGTCGTCAACGCCGCCAACAGCTCGCTCCTGGGCGGCGGCGGAGTGGACGGCGCCATCCACCGCAAGGGCGGCAAGTCCATCCTGGAGGAGTGCCGCCGGCTGCGCGCGGGCCACTACGGGGGAGGCCTGCCCGTGGGCGACGCGGTGGCCACCACGGCCGGACGGCTGCCCGCCCGGTGGGTGGTGCACACAGTGGGCCCGGTCTACAGCCCCACCGAGGACCGCAGCGCCCTCCTGGCCTCCTGCTACGGCGAGTCCCTGCGGGTCGCGCACGAGCTGGGTGCGGAGTCCATCGCCTTCCCCGCGATCTCCGCCGGCGCCTACCGTTGGCCGGTCGAGGAGGCGGCGCGCATCGCCGCCCGGGCCCTGCGCTCAGCGCACCTGCGCGTGCCGGAGATCCGCCTGGTGCTGTTCAACGACGTCGCGCACCAGGCCTTCCTCCGGGCCTTCGACCCCAGCTGACCCGCGACCGCGCGGGCTGCGGCACGCCGCCGGCGGCCCCGCGGACACGCGCCCCCGCTCCGCGCCGGACCCGGTCGGGTCCGGCGGCGGGTCGGCCTCAGTGGCCGGGGTCGGCGATCGGCGCCGGGTAGCCGGGGGGCGGGTGCTCCTCCTTCCAGGGCGTGTGCGCGCGCCTGCCCGGGAGCTCGGCCAGTTCGGGCAGGTAGCGGCGGACGTACACGCCTTCGGGGTCGAACCGGCGGGCCTGGCGCAGCGGGTTGAACGCCCTGTTGGGCCGGGTGTCGTTGCCCGTGCCCGCGACCCACTGCCAGTTGCCGTAGTTGTTGGCCACGTCCCCGTCCACGAGGTGGGCGTGGAAGTGGTCGGCGCCCTCGCGCCAGTGCACGCGCAGGGCCCGGGTGAGGAACGCCGCGGTGATCATGCGCGCCCGGTTGTGCATGAACCCCTCACGCAGCAGTTGGCGCATCCCGGCGTCCACGACCGGGACACCGGTCCGCCCCCGCTTCCAGGCTTCGAGGGCGTCGGGGTCCTCCCGCCACTTCCTGTCCCGGGGCCGGTAGTCGCGGACGTTCACCGCCGGGAAGGCCGCGGTCACCTGGTGGTGGAAGTCGCGCCAGGCGAGCTGGCGGACGAACGCCCCTCCCCCGGCCAGGGGTGAGGCGGCCAGGGCGGCCTCCAGCGGCGAAAGGCAGCCCATGCGCAGGGCGGCGGACAGGTGCGAGGTGGCCGCGCCCGGCAGGTCGTCGTGCCGGTCGGGGTAGTCCTCGAGCCCGGACGACAGCCAGGCGTCCAGGCGCTCGCGGGCCGCGCGCTCCCCTCCCCTCGGCAGGTCCTCGGCGAGCGCGCCCAGACCGTCCGACCCGCGTCCGGGCAGCTCACCGGGCCGGACGCCCTCGGGCAGGACCACACGGTCCGGCGGCGCGACCGGGTCTCGCCACGCGGCGGCCTCCCACGCCTTCCAGTAGGGGGTGAACACCTTGTAGTGGTCGCCGCCCGCCGGGGTGACCTCCCCAGGAGGGACCACGGTGAGCCCCGGGAAGGCGAGCACTGTCAGGCCGGTCGCGCGCAGGCGTCGCGCGCGCCGAGCGGCCAGGGAGCTGACGCCGTCGGTGACGTGGACGGTGTCGGCGCCGCTGGCCCGGGCCAGGGCGGCTACCTCCCCGACGGTGTCTCCCCGGAGGAGGACCAGGTCGGCGCCGCGCTCGCGCAGCGCGGCCCGCAGGTCGGCCAGGGCGTCGGCGAGCAGGGCGGCGCGGTTGCGGGCGGACCGGCCGACCACCGCGGGGTCCAGCACGAAGACCGGCAGGGTGGGGCCGGGGCGCTCGACCGCGGCGGCCAGGGCGGGGTGGTCGTGGACTCGGAGGTCCTGTGTGAACAGGACGATGGTGGCGGGCGCCAAGCGGCACTCCTTCACTGGACGTGTTCGCGTGGCCACTCTAGATCCTTCGGGGAAAAGCCGGTGCTCAGGGCGCTTACAGGGTAGGAAGGTCGCATGACCACACGGCTTCCTCCACTGCCCGACACCCCGGCCCGCCCCAGGGTCGGGGTGTCCAGCTGCCTGCTCGGCGCTCCGGTCCGCTACAACGGCGGGCACTCCCGTTCGCGTTTCCTCACCGACGAGCTCGACAGGCACGTGGACTGGCTGCCGGTCTGCCCGGAGGCGGAGATCGGCCTGGGCGTCCCGCGCCCCACCCTGCGCCTGCAGCGCCGGGAGGGGCTGGACCGGGTGGTCTCCAGCGCGGACGGCGCCGACCGCACCGACGAGCTGGCCGAGGTCGCCGACCACCACCTGGCCCAGCTGCGCGACCTGGACGGGTACGTGCTCAAGAACAAGTCGCCCAGTTGCGGCCTGTTCGCCCTGCCCGTGTTCGACCAGGGCGGCGGCCGGGTGGACGGCAAGGGACGCGGCGCCTTCGCTCAGCGGCTCACCGAGCTGCTGCCCTCACTTCCGGTGGAGGAGCAGGGCCGCCTGATGGACCCCGTGCTGCGCGAGCTGTTCGCCCAGCGCGTCTTCGCGCACGCGCGGCTGCGCCACCTGTGGGAGTCGGACTGGCGTCCGCGCGACCTGGTGGCGTTCCACAGCCGCCAGAAGCTCCAGCTGATGTCGCACTCCCCCGACGGCTACCGGGAGACGGGCAGGATCGTGGCCCGCGCCGGCGCCGACGGGCCCGAGGAGGTCCGGGCGGCCTACACCGACGCCTTCCACCGGGCGATGGCCGTGCGGCCGAGCCGGGGCAAGCACGTCAACGCCCTCCAGCACGCCTTCGGGATGCTGAGCGCGCTGCTGGACGACGCCCGCAGGCACGACCTGCTGGGGGCGATCGAGGACTACCGGCGGGAGCAGGTGCCGCTGAGCGTCCCGGTGGCGCTGCTGCGCCACCACTGCGCGGCGGAGGACGTCGAGTGGGCCCGCGACCAGACCTACCTGCGCCCGTACCCGGACGACCTCCGGCTGCGGCACGCCGTCACGGTCTGATCCCCTGGAGCGGGGGCGATTCCCCCCGGATTGCGACCGAAGACACACGATCGATTACACTCAGTGATGCCCCTCCGGTCCCCGACAGGGTGCCGCTGACCCGACCCTGAGGTTTCGGTGTGTTCGCGTCCTTCTTCCGGCGGGTCTTCGTGCTCGTCTCGTCCTGCGTGGTCGCCACGGCAGCCGCCACGCTGGCAACGGTCCCGCCAGAGGAGCTGACGAAGCGGCTCGAACCCGACCCAGGACCCGGGCCCCGGCTGACCCACAGCCGGACGATGCTCTCCCCGCTCCAGGCGCCCTCCGCCCCCCTGCCGCGCCCCGGACAGGTCTCGGCCTGCGCCGCACCCGGCAGGGACGAGGTCGTCACCCTGCCCGACACCGGCGGCCCCGAGGGCGGCCGCCCCCTGTGGATCCGGCGCCCCTCGGGCCCCGACAGCGCGGACCTGCCCGTGCTCTACCTGCTGCACGGATCGGCCTCCACCCACGAGACGCTCATGGACGAGGAGGTCGGCGCGCTCCTGGACCGGCAGATGTGCCGCTCGGGGATCGAGTTCGTCATCGCCGCCCCCTACGGCCAGGAGAGCGGGGGCGCCACCACCGAGTGGGGCGACGCCGCCGACGGGGGGTTCGCGCTGGAGAGATTCGTCACCGGCGCGGCCGTGGAGGCCGTCGAGGGCGAGCACACGCGCCCCCGCGCGCTGCGCGCCGTCGGCGGGTTCTCCATGGGCGGGTACGGGGCGGCGGCGCTGGCGCTGCGCAACCCCGACCTCTACACCCAGGTGGTGTCCTGGGCCGGGTACTTCCGGGTGGACGACCCCTACGGCGTCTTCGGCGGCGACACCGAGCCGCACTCCCCCGACCGGCTACTCGGTTCGCAGGATGTCCGAGACCTCAGGTTCATGCTGGTGGAGGGCACCGAGGAGCACACGCCGCTCCAGCGGGGCAGCATCCACGGGGAGGCCGAGCGCTTCGCCGGCCTGCTCACAGAGCGCGGTATGACGGTCGCCACGCTGCACCCGCACGGGGGCCACGACTTCACGACCTGGAAGAGCTCCTTCGCCGACACCGTCGACTTCCTGGTCTCGGGCTGGAGCTCCGCGCCTTAGGTCACGCGGCGTGCGCACCCGGCCCCCTCGGACGGACAGGCCGGGAACAGTGTGTACCTTCGTCGCTGTTGACGACAGCGGCTGCGCACACGACCTGAAGGGACCTCCGGTGTCTGGAATCGTTCCCGCGGGAGAGCAGACGGCGGTCCCGTCCCGGGTCGCGACCGTCAGTCTGCACACCTCCCCGCTCGACCAGCCCGGCACCGGAGACGCCGGAGGCATGAACGTGTACGTGGTCGAGGTGGCCCGGCGCATGGCCGAACGCGGCGTGGCCGTGGACGTTTTCACCCGCGCGACCCGGGCCGACCTCCCGCCGGTGGTGGAGCTCGCCCCGGGCGTGAACGTGCGGCACGTGCCCGCCGGGCCCTACGGCCGCCTGGACAAGAACACCCTCGCCGAGCACCTGTGTCCGTTCATCTTCGGCATGCTGCGGGCCGAGGCGCAGAACGAGCCCGACCACTACGACCTCGTGCACGGGCACTACTGGCTGTCCGGCCAGGCCGGTGTGGTGGCCGCCCGCCGCTGGGGCGTGCCCCTGGTGCAGTCCATGCACACCATGGCCAGGGTGAAGAACGCCTCCCTGGCCGACGGCGACGCGCCCGAGCCCGAGGCCCGGCTGCGCGGGGAGGACCAGCTCGTCCGCCAGGCCGACCGGCTCATCGCCAACACCGACGACGAGGCCCGCCAGCTCCGGGAGCACTACGGCGCCCGCGACGGCCAGATCAGCGTCATTCCCCCGGGTGTGGACCTGGAGGTGTTCAGCCCCGGTTCGCGCCGGGACGCGCTGGCGCGGATCGGACTGCCCGCGGGCACCGAACTCCTGCTGTTCGTGGGGCGCGTGCAGCGGTTGAAGGCCCCCGATGTGCTCATCCGGGCCGCCGCCGCGCTGCTGGAGCGCGATCCCTCACTGCGTTCGCGCCTGGTGGTGGGCGTGGTCGGCGGCCTGTCGGGCGGCGGGATGCGCGAGCCCGGGCTGCTCACCGACCTGGCCCGCTCCCTGGGCGTGGCGGACGTGGTGCGGATCGAGCCGCCGCAGACCCGCGAGCGGCTGGCCGACTACTACCGCGCGGCCGCGGTGACCGTGGTGCCGTCCTACTCGGAGTCGTTCGGCCTGGTGGCGGTGGAGTCGCAGGCGTGCGGCACCCCGGTCCTGGCCGCACGGGTGGGCGGCCTGACCACGGCCGTGGCCGACGGGGTGTCCGGCGTCCTGGTGCGGGGGCACAACCCGGACGACTACGCGGCCGAGCTGCACCGGATGGTCTCCGAACCGGCGTGGCGTGCCAAGCTGGCGACAGCGGCACCCGCGCACGCGGCCACACTGGGCTGGTCGCGGACCGTCGACGAACTGCTGGACGTGTACAGGGCGAGCACCGCCCCCCGGGCGCTGCCCCTGGCGGCGTGCCGGTGACCGAGGAGGAGGGGAAGTACCAGGTGGACAGGGACGCTGCCCGCGACGCCGCGGCCAAGGCGATCTCCTCGGCCGTGGCGGAGGCCGAACTGGAGGTGGAGCGCCCCCGCGAGGGGTCGTTCCTGGTCACCCTGCCGGGGAAGGCCAAGCTCAAGACCCTGGTGTGGCTGGAGGTGGGACCGCACAGCCTCACCCTGACGTCGTTCTTCTGCCGTCAGCCCGACGAGAACCACGCCGACTTCTACCTGTGGCTGATGCGCCGCAGCGCCGACATGTACGGGATGGCCTTCGTCGCGGACGAGGTCGGCGACGTCTACATCCGCGGCCGCCTGCCGCTGGAGGGTGTCACCTCCGACGAGGTGGACCGGCTGCTGGGGTGCGTGCTCACCTACTCGGACGAGAACTTCAACAGCGCGCTGGAGCGCGGGTTCGCGTCGGCCATCCGCAAGGAGTGGCGCTGGCGCGCCGAGCGCGGCCACGACATGCGCAATCTGAGGGTGTTCGCGCACCTGGTGGAGGCCCGGGACGAGGGGTAGGGCGCCGAGGCCGCGTCCGCTTCCCCGCTAGCGGGCGGGCGGACGACGGAGCGCGGCACCCGGGTGGCTAGGCTTGTCCCCATGGGAACTCTGGTACTGCTGCGACACGGTGAGAGCGTCTGGAACGCGAAGGGTCTGTTCACCGGCTGGGTGGACGTGGACCTGTCCGCGACGGGCGAGGAGGAGGCCCGCAGGGGCGGCGAGCTGCTCAAGGAGGCCGGCGTACGGCCGGACGTGGTCCACACCTCCCTGCTCAAGCGCGCGATCCGCACCGCGAACCTCGCTCTGGACGCCGCCGACCTGCACTGGCTGCCGGTCGAGCGCACCTGGCGCCTCAACGAGCGCCACTACGGCGCCCTGCAGGGCAAGGACAAGGCGCAGACGCGCGAGGAGTACGGCGAAGAGCAGTTCATGATCTGGCGGCGCTCCTACGACACCCCGCCGCCGCCCATCGCGGACGACGACACCTACTCGCAGGCCGGTGACGCCCGCTACGGCGAACTGCCGCCGGAGCTGCTGCCGCGCACCGAGTGCCTCAAGGACGTGCTGGAGCGCGCCCTGCCGTACTGGTACGACTCGATCGTGCCGGACCTGGCCGCGGGCAAGACCGTGCTGGTCGCCGCGCACGGCAACTCGCTGCGCGCGCTGGTCAAGCACCTGGACGGCGTCAGCGACGCCGACATCGCCGGGCTGAACATCCCGACGGGCATCCCGCTGCGCTACGACCTGGACGACCGGTTCAAGCCGACCAACCCGGGCGGCACCTACCTCGACCCGGAGGCGGCCGAGTCCGCCATCGAGGCCGTCGCCAACCAGGGCAAGAAGTAACGCCCGCCCGATCCGTCGCCGTGCCCGCGCCGCCTTCGGCGGTGCGGGCGCTGTGCTGTCGGGGGCCGGGAGGTGTGAGGGCATGGCGGTGCGGGCGGAGGCGCGGCCTCCCCCTCTGCGACGCCGAGTCCGCTGGGAGGGGCCGCGCCAGAGCCGTTCGCGGCCTGTGGACGAAACACCCCCGCCTCAGTAGACGAGGGCCTGCGCACCGTCCTGCACGGCCTCCTCGACGAAGGACGGCGCACCGGCGACGCGCACGCCCCGGATCAGGTCGTCCCCGGTCAGGTCGCGTCGGGCGGCGCACTGGGTGCACACCGTGACCCGGCCCGCGGCGAGCACCGCGTCGAGCAGGTCCTTGAGGGGGGCGGCGTGCGGGAGGGAGAACCGCTCGGCACGGCCGGGGACCGCGAACCACGCCGACTCACCGGTCAGCCAGAGGGAGACCCCGACACCGCTGGCCAGGGCGGCGGCGGCCACCGTGAACGCCTGGTTGCACCGCTCGGGGTCGTCCTCACCGGCGGTGACCTTGATCACCAAGGAACGAGACATGCCCGCAAGCCTACTCAGAGCGCGGCGGCGGTCAGCACGGCGCCCGCGATCGAGCAGACCGCGAAGGCGATGGTGAGTGCCAGGGCCTCGGTGCGGCGCGGGGAGACCCGTACCGGCTGGTCGTCCACACCGTGCTCGACGCTGAGCGTCCCGTCCTCGGAGGCGGCCAGGACCACGCGGCCCTCGCGCACCTGGACCAGGCCCGTGACGCGGATGCGGGCGCCCGGCCGGATCACCCACTCGCGGTACTCGAACTCGATGGTCTCGCCCCGGAAGACGCCCGAGATGCGGCCGCGTACGCGGGGCAGCAGGTCGTCGGCGGGCGAGGCCACACCCGGCTGCGGGCGCCCCACCACGCGCTTGAGGCACAGTTCGGCACCGCGCGGCTCGGCGCCGCCCGCGTCGACGAAGATCCGGTCGCCGTCGCCGGGGCGGCCCTCGGCGACGATGCCGAACAGGTCCTCGGAACCGTATTCGGCGATGGAGTCGCAGGCACGCTCGCGGACCGCGCCCTCGGACGGGTCGCGGTTGAGCGGCCAGTAGTGGCGCAGCACCTCGTGGCCGTGCCAGACGCACTCGGCACCGGCCAGGCCGGAGGAGACGGGGCCTTCGGGACCGGGAGCGGCGACACCGGTGAGCGTGACGCGCTGCCCCTCCCTTGCCGCGAGCACGCCCGGGCGCAACTGGGCCAGCCCCCGCTGACGCAGCCAGCGCCGCAGGGCGACCACGGTCAGGGGGAGGAGGACCACCGCGGCCACGAGCAGCGCCGAACCGATCACCAGTAACACAGGCCGCCCCTTTGGAGAACACGTCGGAGGTCTTGGGCGCGGTCGGCAGAACACGCCCCGTGGCCGCACCGCGCTGCTGACAATCTTTACCAGTTCTCCGGGAAAGCGGGGCCAATTGGGCATGTCCAGACCGGGGCCGGGGAGTGGCGCGGGCCACGGTGCGCCGTCGGCGGTCACCGCCGCCTCCAGCCGCCGCTACGCTCAGGGGATATGGACGCTGAGGTACACCCCGATCTGGCGAAACTGTCCTTCCTGCTCGGCCGCTGGGAGGGCGTGGGCGTCGCCGGCTACGCCGACGTGGAGGAGTTCCAGTTCGGCCAGGAGATCGAGTTCGCGCACAACGCGGGCCTGCCCTACCTGACCTTCACGAGCAGGGCCTGGCGGATGAACCCGGAGGGCACCCGAGGTGAGCTGGTCACCGAGGAGTCGGGCTACTGGCGGGTGCGGCCCGAGACGGGCGCCGAGCCCGAGGAGGGTGAGCCCGTCGTGCACCTGGAGGTGCTGATCGCGCACCCCGAGGGCTTCAACGAGGTGTACCTGGGCAACGTGTTCGCGAACCGGGTGGAGATGTCCACCGACGCGGTCGTACACACCGAGACCGGGATCGACGCGACCGCCTCGCACCGGCTGTACGGCCTGTTCGGGGACAACCGGGAGACGCTGGGGTACGCCTGGGACCTGGCCGCGCGCGGCCACGGCCTGCGCTCGTACATGTCGGCCCAGCTCAAGAGGGTCGGCTCGAAGTAGTCGGGGCCGAGCGGCCGGGGCCGGTCCGGGCACGGGCGGACCCCGGGCCGCTCCCGCCGCTGGGGCGGGGCCGGTCGGACGAGTTCCGGCGGCCCGGGGTCCGGGTGTCCGTCTGGGATTCGCTGCGAACGACGTCGCGCGAACGCGAGCGTCGTCCTAGCGGACGGCCACCTCGCCAGTCCTAAGATCAACCATCTCTCGGACCACCTCCTTTCTTGCGTGCCTCCGACACTACGTCCCGCCCCAAGGGCGGGGCAAATGTTTTTCCTGTGCGCGAAACCGCAGGTGGGGACGGCGTTTCCGCTCCCTTGGCGGGCCGACTAGTCTCGCTGGTATGACTTCGCCGCTGCTGAGCACACCGGGCGCCGTGAGCGCCGAGTCCCCCGACGCCGGAGTCGCCGCGCACTACGGCGACCCCGCGCACGAGGGGCGCGCCGTCGAACGTTCGAGCGCGTGGGTCGACCGGAGCAACCGGGGTGTGGTGCGGGTGACCGGCCCCGACCGCCTGGGCTGGCTCAACGACCTCACCAGCCAACTGACCCGGGGCCTGGCCCCGGGCACCGCCACCGAGGCGCTGGTCCTGGACACCAAGGGGCACCTGCGGCACCACCTGTCGCTGGTGGACGACGGAGAGGCCACCTGGATCCACACCGAACCGGAGGGCGGCGCGGAGCTGGCGGGGTTCCTCGACTCGATGCGGTTCATGCTGCGTGTCGAGGTGGAGGACCTGAGCGGTTCCCGCGCGGTGCTGACCGTGCTCGGTCCCGACCGCGCCGAGGCCGTGGAGGCCGCGTCGCTCGGTGACGTGCCCGTGCGCGCGGCCGAGGGCGAGACGGACCTGTTCGTGCCCGCCGAACGGCTCGTGGAGGCCGCGGAGGCGCTCACGGCGGCCGGGGCGCGTCCGGCGGGCATGTGGGCCTACGAGGCGAACCGGATCGCGGAGCACAGGGTGCGCGCGGGGCTGGACACCGACGACCGCACCATCCCGCACGAAGTGGACTGGGTGGGTCGCGCGGTGCACCTGGAGAAGGGCTGCTACCCGGGCCAGGAGACGGTGGCGCGGGTGCACAACCTGGGCCGTCCGCCGCGCCGCCTGGTCATGCTGCACCTGGACGGCACCGCCGAGCGCCTGCCGCAGGCGGGCGCCGCCATCGAGCTGGACGGGCGCTCCGTGGGCCGGGTGGGCACGTCGGCCCGCCACCACGAGCTGGGACCGATCGCCCTGGGCGTGGTCAAGCGCTCGGCCCCCACCGACGCCGACCTGGTGGTGGACGGCATCGCCGCCGGTCAGGAGGTCGTGGTGGACCCGGAAACGGGCGCCAACGCCAAGATCGAGCTGCGCCGCCGCCCGCGTTAATCCGGTTCGAGGAGGTCGCGTCCGCCGATGCGGACCTCGGCGAACTCGGTCCCGGTCGGCGCCAGGAACAGGATGTGCGTGGTGACGCTCTCCCCGGGGTTGATCTCGTCCCAGAAGTAGTCCCGCGCCACGACGATCTCGGCGTCGACGTCGTTGGCGTACTCCAGGCCCTCGGTGGTCACGCCGATGGTCCCGTAGGTGTCGAAGACCGCGGGCGAGGAGCCCCGGTTGGTGACGTCGAGCCGGTAGACGTGGTACTCGGAGTCCGGGGGCGCGACTGCGGACGACCCCATCCCGTCGGTGACGCTGGTGTCGGTGTAGGCCGTCTCCACCTCCACCAGGAAGTCGCCGAAGACGGCGGAGGCCCCGTTGTAGGACTCCGGCGGAACCGGCTGCGGATCGGGCTCCGCCCCGCCCCCGCGCGGCTCCTGCGGCTCGGAGCCCGGGTCCGGCGCGGAGGGGCCCGGTGCGGCGGGCTCCTGTGCGGTGCCGGGCTCCGGTTCCGACTCTTCCAGGACCAGCCGGGCCTCGGGGAGCGGTGCGCGCTCCAGCGAGACCGCGGTGGCCACGCACCCGGCTCCGGCCAGGAGGACGGCGACGGGTGCGGCCAGGGCCCGTACTACGGAGCCGGGTCCTCTGGACGGTGGCGGGTGACGGCCTCTGTTGCCCATGCTGGTGTGACGCACGGCACCCGCGGTTCATTCCACCCCGAGGTGCCTTCTCCCTGGTCAGCCATCAGGCAGCCCCGCCCAGTCGGCACTTTTCCCGTTCCATCCCACTGAACATAAGAACATCGTTATGTTCTCCTGTAGGTGGGAAATCTTGATGTTGGAGCCCGTTGAGGAGTGGTACCTCAAGCTCCGGGCTGATGACGCCGGTCACCGCGACGCGGTATGACGCTGCTCTCAGCCGACCGGAAAGCCACGGTCCTGACCTGACACGTCCGCTAGCCGACAGGGTTAAAGGCAGTCGGATACGCAACCTCAAGGAACTTCGCCCTGGCTCCTCGGGAAGAAGCGAGATCCGTGTGCTTTTCGTGTTCGATCCAGAGCGGCAGGCGGTGCTCTTGGTGGCCGGTGACAAGTCCGGGCGGTGGAACAGGTGGTACCAGAAGAACATCCCGGTGGCAGAACAGCGCTATCTGGAACATCTGAGGCGGCGAAAGGATGAGCAGGCATGAAGGCGCGTAGTTGGCGAGAGATCCAAGCGGAGTCCGAAAAGCAGGACCCCTGGTTCGCCTCCGAGGAAGCCCAGGCTGTCTTCGATGCGGAAACCGCCCGGATCGAAGCCGAGCGTCAGGGTTACGCGCTCTCCTCCCTGCGCAAGGAGAGCGGGAGGACCCAGAAGGAGGTCGCCCAGATCATGGGGGTGAGCCAGGCGCGGATCTCCCAGATCGAACACGGCCGGATCGACAGCCTGGAACTCCTGCGGTCCTACATCAGCGCCATCGGCGGCGAACTGCACCTGAGGGTCGGCCAGGGCCCGCTGAGCGTCACACTCGACATCCCCGGAAGCGACGCCGCTGCCGCGACTGGAACCGGGGAGGGGGCCGACGCCTCCGCGGGCGAGCGAGACGCCGCGTGAGAACGACGGGCCCGGCCGGTGCGGCCGGGCCCGTCGGACGGGTCGGGGATGGTCAGACGGTGAGGACGATCTTTCCCCGGGTGCGTCCGGCCTGGCTCAGGCGCCAGGCCTCGGCCGCCTCGGCCAGCGGGAACTCGCGGTCCACGTGCACGGTGAGCTTGCCGTCGTCGGCCAGGCGCGCCAGCTCGGCGAGGTCCTCGGAGTCGGGGCGCACCCACAGCCAGTGCCCGCCCAGCTCCCGGACGTTCGGGTCCGCGATGGACACGATCCGCGTGGGGCCGCCCGTCAGCTGCACCGGCTCCTCGGCCACTCCCCCGCCGACGAAGTCGAGCACCGCGTCGACTCCGTTCGGGGCCAGTGCCCGGACGCGGTCGACCAGGCCGTCCCCGTAGACCACGGGCTCGGCGCCCAGGGAGCGCAGGAAGTCGTGGTTGCGCTCGCTGGCCGTACCGATGACGCGTGCGCCGCGGGCGACGGCGATCTGGACGCCGAACGCTCCGACTCCGCCCGCCGCGGCGTGGACGAGCACCGTGTCACCGGAGCCGATCCCCGCCCGTTCGACGGACTGGAGGGCGGTGAGGCCCGCCAGCGGGACACCGGCGCTCTCCTGCCAGCTCAGCGACCGCGGCTTGGGCGCGAGCATCCGCACGCTGGCCGACACCAGCTCGGCGTAGGTGCCGTTCTTGGCCCAGTCCTTGCGGGCGTAGCCGTAGACCTCGTCACCGACCTGGTACTCGTGCGCGTCCGGTCCGACCGCCTCGACGACACCGGCGACGTCCCAGCCGGGGATGAGCGGGAAGTCCGTCTCGAAGAGGGCGTCCAGGCCGCCCGCCGCGAGCTTCCAGTCCACGGGGTTGACCCCCGCGGCCCGTACCCGGATGAGGACCTCGCTCGGGGCGACCTTCGGGTCGGGAAGGTCCACCAGGGCGAGGTCGTCGGCCGATCCGTACTGCTGTAGTGCGATTGCCTTCATGCACACAACAGCGGTCGCGTCCCGGAGTTCATTCCGTGCGTAAGAACACCCGGGGCCCGACGGGACGCACCCGTCGGGCCCTCCGGGGCGCGGTGTCAGCGCATCGCGGCGGCGAGGCGCTCGTCGTGCAGGCGCTCGCCCCAGGAGGGGGCGAGCGGGGCCACCTGGCCCACGCGCCAGCGCAGCAGGAGGTCGGCCAGCTGCGGGTTGCGCGGCAGGGCCGGGCCGTGCAGGTAGGTGCCCAGCACCTGGCCCTGGTAGGCGCCCTCGGTGCGGTCGTCGTTGCCGATGCCGCGCACCGTGGTGGACAGCGGCCGGGCCGAGGGGCCGATGGCCGTGCGGCCCTGGTGGTTCTCGAAGCCGGTGATCCGGCCCACGCCCAGGGCCGGGTCCACGTCCGCGACGATCTCGCCGACGGCACGGGTCTGGCCGCGGCCGCTGCGGATGTCGAGGATGCCCACGCCGGGGAGCGGGTTGGCGTCGTCGTCGCCGTAGGTCTCGCCGATGATCTGGTATCCGGCGCAGACCGCGAAGACGCAGGCGCCGCGGGCGGCGGCGCGGGCCAGGCCGCCGTCGGCGCGCAGGCGCTCGGCGGCCAGGATCTGGGGCCGGTCCTCGCCGCCGCCGAGCAGGTAGATGTCGCCCTGCTCGGGGACGGAGTCGCTGGAGTGGACGTGGACGATCTCGGTGGGGATGCCGCGCAGTTCGGCGCGGCGCTTGAGGATCAGGACGTTGCCCTGGTCCCCGTAGGTGCTCAGCAGGTCGGGGTAGATCCACACGATCCGCAGGGCGCTGGTGTTCGTCATGGGTTTCTCCCTACTGGACGCGGCCGTACGCCGTGCGGATCTGCTGGAAGGCGGTGTAGTTGGCGATGAGGTCGACCTTGGTGATGTCGGGCTGGTCGGCCTTGATGCGGCCCAGGACCTCGTCGACCCGGTCGGCCACCTCGAACCGCACGCCGTCGGTCTCCAGGCGCAGCGCGAGGTCGGTGCGGCGCTCGCCCATGACGAACACGCGGCGCCCGCGCAGGACGGTGTAGTCCACGTCCCACAGCCAGGAGGTGTCCTTGCCGTCGGGGACCTGCGCGTTGACCGAGAGGATCACCGGGGTGTGGGGCGGGTCGAGGACCGCGAAGGACTCCAGCCAGCCGGCGGGGTTCTTGGAGAGCAGCAGCCGCACCTCGACGCCCATGGTCACCACGGAGGTGTAGCGGCCCGCGACGGAGGTGATCTCGCGCAGCCGCTCCACGGTGCGCTCGGGGTGGATGCCGTACCCGGCGGCGGTGGCCGCGGCGATCGCGGCGTTGGAGCGGTTGGCGTCACCGGGCAGGTTCAGCCGCAGCCTGATGCTCTGGCCCTCCGGGGTGAGGAGGGAGTCGGTGTCGTTGTCCACCGCCCAGGTGGTCGCGGGGCGGGCCAGTCCGCACTCGGGGCAGGCCCAGTGCGGGTCCACGTCGCGCTTGAGGTGGCCGCCGCACTCGGGGCAGCACCAGGAGTCCTCCTTCCAGCGCTGTCCCGCGGACACCCAGGTGGCGTTGGGCGCGCCCAGACCCGCCCAGGCCACGAGCGGGTCGTCGGCGTTGGCGATGACATGGGCGTTGCTCTTGCCCAGCGCGACGCGCCACTTCTTGGCGAGCAGGTTGATCTCGGAGGCGCGGTCCATCTGGTCGCGGCTGAGGTTCATCAGCACCACGAACGCGGGCTGCGTGGCGAGCAGCACCTGCGGGAGGTACTTCTCGTCCACCTCCAGCACGCCGTTGACGGCGGACTGGTTGTTCGACAGCGCCGTGATGTGCCCGGTGGGCATGTTCGCGCCGTGCTCGTTGGTGGCCACGTCGCCGAACTCTCGCAGGGCGTGCGAGATGAGCCTGGTGGTGGTGGTCTTGCCGTTGGTGGCGCTGACCAGGGCGAGCCTGCGGCCCCGGGCGAGCTTGGCGAGCAGGTCGGGTTCGACCTTGAGCGCCACCCGGCCGCCGATGACGGAGCCGTCTCCGCGTCCGGTGGCACGGGACAGGCTGGCCGCGCTCCTTCCCAGAACCGATGCCAGTTGGGCGCGCAGGGGAAGCTCGCTCATCTACTCTCCAGTAAGTGCTGGACCGCCAGCGCCGTTCGCTCCTGGGAGGCGGCGGGCGGTGTGTCGGGCCAAGCCTAGTGTCCACCCGGGGTCAGACCCGCCAGTCCAACCTCTCGGGCGGCGGCCCCAGGTTGGGCGGCACCCCGTCGCCCACGGCCGCCGTCGGCGCGGAGGAGCCGTCCGCGTCGGCGGTGCCGTCGGGTGTGTCGGTCGGGGCGTGGGGGCCCGCGGTCGGGCCCCGGGGGCGGCCGCCTCCGGTACCGCGCCCCCTCGCGGCCACGGCGCCACCGCCTCCAACGCCCGGTGCGTCGCCGGTGTTCCGGGAGTCGTCCACAGTGGCGAGTGTGGCCGTGGACAGGGTGAGGATACCCGGGTTGGTGTCGGCCAGCACGGGACCGTCGGCGGTCAGGACCACGGCGGCCGTGGCGGGGAGCCCGCGCAGCGAATCGGCGTCCAGACCGCAGGGGCGTCCGGGGGCCGCACCGTCTTCCCCTGCGGCGGTCCCGCCGGTTCCGGCCTCCTGGAGGGTGACCCTCCCCCATGCGGTGGCGGATCTCACATGGCGGACGAGGTCCAGGGGTGCGATCGCCGCGGCGGCGTTGCGGATCACCGCGCCGGACTCGGTGTGCGGGGAGGGGAAGAACCGGTCGTCGGCCTCCACCTCGGCGTCGGGGTCCTCCGGCTCGGCCGTGGCCGCGCCGCCCACGGCCCCGCCCACCGCCTCGGTGAGGCGGTGCACCCGCAGCCCGCCGGGGTCGTGCCCGGCGACACCGGGCGCCGAGGCCGCGGCGCGTTCGACGGCCTCCGCCGAATCCCCGTTCTGACGCATCACCACCGGCAGGCAGGCGGGGTCGGCGAACCGGGCGAGCGCGGCGGGGGCGGCCGTGCGGAACATCAGGACGACCTCCACCCCGCCCTCGGCCGCCGCGGCGAGGACCTGGTCGACCTCCCCCTCGGGGAGGGAGTCGGCGCCGCAGACCACGACGGTGCGGGTGCGGTCCGGGCGCACGCGGGGGCGTCTGCCGTCGGCGTTCCTGGGCTCGGGCGCCTCCAGCAGCTCGCTGAGCGCGGACACGGCGTAGGTGCCGTAGACGCGCGCGGCGGTCTCACCGGAGGCCCGGTCGGTGGAGATGATCTTGACCTGCGCGTAGTCGTTGTCGTCCGCCCGGGTACCGACGGCCTCGAAGGGGCTCAGGCGGCGCTCCAGCTCCCAGGCCCGCTCCCCGATGCGCGGTCCGTCGGCGCAGCGCTCGCGCACCCGGGCCCGCTGCCCCGGTGTGAGCAGGGCGAGCGCGGGGTCGTCCTCGGCGGCGTCCTCCTCTGGGGTGAGCAGTGCGCGCAGGCCGCCGATGAGTTCGGCGGTCCCCGCGTGCGGCCCCAGGACCTCCAGGAGACGGAGCAGCAGCGTCTCGTCGGCGTCGGCCTCGGCGGTGCCGCCGGAGGCGGACGCGACCGCGGAGAGGATGCGTGCGCGCTGTCCCGCGTCCAGATTGGTGCCCAGGGTCATCCGGGGCAGGTCGGCGGGGAGCACCCACCGGCGCGGGGCCACGGCGCAGCGGCGGGCGAGCCGGACGAGTTCGCGGGCCACGGAGTGCCCGGTGAGGTCGACCACGGTGAGGTCACCGCCCTCGCGCAGCCGGGAGACACCGACGGTGGCCAGCAGGGCGGACCATCCGGCGTCGTCCCCGCCCACCACGACCACGGCGCCCCTGCCTGCGGGGACGGTCACCCCGTACCAGAGCGGCTGCGCCTCGTAGGCCCGCGAGGCCGACTGCCACTCGGTGTACCTGCGGGCGTGCTCGTGCTGTTGTTCGCGCAGGACCCGGTCGCGCTCGTCGCGTTCGGCGGCCAGGCGCTCCCTGGCCCTGTGCAGCCGGTCGGCGACGACCTGGCGGCTCTGCACGAGGGCGAAGGCGATGGGCGCGGCGACGGCGGCGCAGGCGAACACGCCGCCGAGGGCGAAGCTGCCGGGGAGGATGCGCAGGGTCCACAGCAGCGGCAGCAGCAGGGTGAGGAGGAGGAGCCCGGCCAGGGCGAAGTACAGGGGCCGGTTGGTCTGGGCCTCGCTGTCGCGCTGGGCGGCGATCCACTCCTCGCTGACGGTCTCGGCGTCGGCCGGAGTCGGCCGCCTCGGGGCCGGTCCGGGAGGCGGCAGGAGCACGGCGTGCCGCCAGCCGACATAGGTACGTCCGGCCTCTCCTCGGGACGCTCCTCCCGAACGGGGGTTGGGCACCGTCCGAACACCTCCTGACCGGCCGTCGCGGGGGGCGGCCGGGGACTCGGTCACGCGGGGCTCCGGCCCGGGCCGGAGTGTGGGCGGAATGCCGTCACCCGCCCGCCGCGCTCGTCACGGCCCCGCCGGAACCGGTCACGGGCACGGGAGGGTGCCGGTGGGCGCGGGTGGAAGGCCGTCGATCTCAGTCAAGCAGCAGCGCGCACCGCTTTCCAGCCCCGCCCCGGACCTGTGGAAAACGCGTCGCGGACCCCGTGGAGGCCGAGGGGCGCGCGGACGGCGCGCCCGTTCCGAAGCCGGTGGCGAGGCACCGCCGTGTCAGCGCCTCCCCCAGGGGCAGGGGAAGGGGGACAGAAGAAGAGAGGACGCCCCCTTTCCGAGGAGTGACCCCCCATTCCCGCACCGCTGCTGTCCATACTCCTGCTCGTCGCGGCCTTGGTCTTCCTGGTCTGCATGTGTGCCTGTGTGTACCTGGGGACCAGATGGAACCGCCGTCGAGGTCGCCCCCGCTGGCCCATCGTCACCATTGACGAGGAGTCCGAGCGGATACGGTCGCTGCCTCGGGAGGTCCGCCGCGCCGCGGACCGCGCCATACGCCGGAGCGAGGCGGTGGACGACCCGGAGTTCGCCGTGATCGTGTGCCAGCGCGCCCGTGTCCGTCGTCGGACGGAGGAGAATCCCTGGAGCGCGGCGTCCCAGTTCTTCAACATGCTGATGCTGGCTTGTGTCATGTGCGGACAGGTCGTGATCGGAACGGTTTCCCACGGCTTCCTCTGGTTTCCCGCCACGTTCCTGGCAGTGGCTGCCCTGCTCCAGCTCTACCGCTGGTGGATACTGCGGCGCACCGCCGTCGCCGTCGAGCTCAACCTCCCCCTCGCGGAGAAGGCCGGGGAGGAGACGCCGGACTGAGGTGTCCGGAGAAGGGATTCCCGAGATGGACGGGCCCGCAAAGGCGCGGGGCGCCGGTGCCGGACGGTCTCCCGTCGGCACCGGCGCCCCGTGTACGCCTGAGGTCGTCCGGCCGTCTAGGCCTGCACCTGGAGGTCGATGACCTTGCCCACCTCGGCCTGCACCGCGTACTCGCCGGTGAAGCCCTTCGAGGCGAGGACGCGCACCTTCCAGGAGCCGTCGGCGGCGAAGAAGCGGAACGTGCCCTCCTCGCCGGTGGCCACCTCTCCGACGAAGTCGTCGGAGTCGTTCAGCAGGCGGGCGTAGGCCCCGCTCAGCGGCTGTCCGTCACGGGTGACCGTGCCCTGGATGACCGCCTGGTTCCCGGCGTCGACGTCGGCGAGGGCGACCCCGCCGACCGGCGCTCCGCAACTGTCGCTCACTTGGCCTCGGCCTCCCCCAGCTCGACCGGGACGCCCACGAGGGAGCCGTACTCGGTCCACGAGCCGTCGTAGTTCTTGACGTTCTCCAGGCCCAGGATCTCGTGCAGGGCGAACCAGGTGTGCGAGGAGCGCTCGCCGATCCGGCAGTAGGCGATGATGTCCTTGTCCAGGTCCACGCCCGCGCCGGTGTAGAGCTCGCGTAGCTCGTCGGCGGTCTTGAAGGTGCCGTCCTCGTTGGCGGTCTTGGCCCACGGGATGTTGCGCGCGGTCGGGATGTGGCCCGGGCGCTGCGAGGTCTCCTGCGGCAGGTGCGCGGGAGCGAGCAGCTTGCCGGTGAACTCGTCGGGCGAGCGCACGTCGACCAGGTCCTTGGTGCCGATGGCCTGCACGACCTCGTCGCGGAAGGCTCGGATGGAGGCGTCCTGCTCCTGGGCGGTGTACTGGGTGGCGGCCCGCTCGGGGACGTCCTTGACGAGCTCGCGGGAGTCGAGCTCCCACTTCTTGCGGCCGCCGTCCAGCAGGCGGACATTGGTGTGGCCGTAGAGCTTGAAGTACCAGTACGCGTAGGCCGCGAACCAGTTGTTGTTGCCGCCGTACAGGATGACCTGGTCGTCGTTGCCGATGCCCTTGGCGGACAGCAGCTTCTCGAAACCGGTGCGGTCCACGAAGTCGCGGCGGACGGGGTCCTGGAGGTCCGTCTTCCAGTCGATCTTGACGGCGCCGGGGATGTGGCCCTTGTCGTACGCGGACGTGTCCTCGTCGACCTCGACCAGGACCACGTCGGCGTCGTCCAGGTGAGCCTCCACCCAGTCGGCGTCCACTAGGACGTCGGAGCGGCTCATGGGGAACCTCCTGTGTTTCTTGTGCGGTGTCGCGTGTGCGGATCGGTGCTCCCGGGGGCTGCCGTCCCGGGAGCGGGGGATGCGGAAGGTCTGAGAAGCGGTGCGGGGTCCCCGGTTCCGGCGCGGGCCGGGGCCGGCGGACGCGCTCCGGGGAGTCGGGGCACGGCGGAACCCGGACGTACGTGGAACGCGGACAGCGGGCTGCTGAGCGGGCGCCGAACCCTCCCGGCCACCGCGTCCGCGCAGGACGGAGCACGGCGGCCTGGGACGCGAGGGTCGGCGGCTGCCGGGGCTCCGGCCGGTACGGAAGTGGTCAGGGCAGGCGCGAGGCACTGCCCGTGAGGGTCGACCCGCATGTGTGCTGTCCCCAGATGCGTACACGGAAGACGAGAACCAGTCGCACGGAGGGGGCGCGGGCTCCGGGGCCCGTCCGCCCTAGGGACACAGACAGAGCGCGGCGGCGACGCGGCAGAAGTCCACTGCCCGTCGCTTCGTCAGATACGCGCTCGTCAAGGAGGTCACACCGAAGACGCTACAGGCCGTGTTACGCGTTTGTCACTGGTGTGCTGGATCACAAAGGAGTCGTCCGCGCGGGTGGGACGTCCGGGGGAGACGGTTCAGAGGACGGCCGCCTCAGAGGACGGCCGCGCCGAGCGCGGCGATCACGTCCGCCTTGCGGGGTTGGCCCTCCGCCCGGCGCACCACGCGGCCGGAGGCGTCCAGGACCAGGACGGTGGGGGTGCCCGTGACGTCAAGGCGGCGGACGAGGTCGAGGCGGGACTCGGCGTCCACCTCCACGTGCGCGACGCCGTCGACCATGCCCGCGACCCCGTCGAGAACGCGCCGGGTGGCCCGGCAGGGCTGGCAGAAGGCGGTGGAGAACTGCACGAGGGTGGCCCGCTCCCCCAGCGGGGCGCCGACCTCCTCCGCGGTGAGCACGTCGCCCGCCGCGTCCGCGTCCTGTAGCGCCATGGCGCTTCCCCTCCCCCTTGTCCCCTTCTCCTCCGGTTCCGCCGCTGCCGCTTCCGGTGCGCGGACCGCCCGTCGGCCCGGTGCGGCCCGCGCACCCCGCGGCCCCGGGGCAGGATCGGCGCGGACCGCGCGGCCGGAGCCGGCGTCAGACCGCGTCGGCGCCCATGAGCGGAACGTCCGAGCCGGTGCCGGTGACCCGCAGGCCGCTGGAGGCGGCCTCCATATCGGTAACGGTCAGGCCGAACGGCAGCTGCGGGGCCTGGGCGCTGAAGGTCAGCATGGTCGCGGCCATGCCGCTGAGGTCGACGGGGGCGTCGCCCACCTGGACGTCGACGGGGGTGACGGTCACGGTGTCGCCCTCGACGGAGAACTCACCGCCCGCGTTGACGGAGGTGCTGATGCCGAACTCGGGGAACGCCAGCTCACCGGTGATACGGGGCTCGCCGCCCTCGGTCGTGATGGTGATGCCCTCGGGGAGGTAGGCGTTGAAGAAGGAGTAGGGGACGGTGAAGGAGCCGTCCAGCCGCCCCGCCACCACCGTCGGCTGGTCGAGCAGGTCGGCGGGGGGCGCGTCGACCTCGGTGGCGGTGACGTCGATCTGCTCGACGGTGATGCTGTCCATGGTGGCCGAGGCGGCGGTGATGTTGACCTCGGAGTAGGTGCCGCTGACGGCCTGGGGCAGGAAGGCCCAGCCCTCGATGGCCACATCGGGTTCCTCGGCCATCTGGAGCCGCTGGGCCAGCTGGCTCGCGACCATGTTCTGCGCGAAGCTGCGTGCCCCGATGTCGGCCGCAACCACTGCGACCGCCAGGAGGATCAGGAGAACGACGAGGAACTTACGCATCGGAGATCCCAGCACACTTTCTTTCGTTCCGGCGCGCTCTCGGCTGGTTCGTCCCGCCGGTCGTGGTCACACGCCATCGGCGCCCGACGGGCGCCGGTCATGGAAACCTGTCGGAAAGGCTACTTCACCACAGGTTGGACGCCCGGAGCCTTCCACCGGTTTGTCCCGGATGGACAACTAGACCGGTTCGAGACGTCTCGCGGGGCGGAAACGGGGCGCTGCGGCCACGTTGACGGACTCTGCGGGCCCTGTTCAGCGGGGCATCAGCATGGCGGCGAGGCCGTCGCTGGCCGCAGCGCCCGCGAGGGAGAGTTCGATCACGTTGGTGGCTACCACGTGCTGGGGGCTGAGCCGGGCGAACTCCAGGACGTGCGGCTGCTGCTCGTGCTCCTCCTGCGCCAGCTCGTCGCGGTACATCGCGTAGACGATGCGCTGGAGCGGCGCGCTGGGCACCGTGTGGCAGGCGAACAACAGGGTGTCCGGCTCGCTGTGGGAGACCTGGGCGACGAGGGCGTCGGCGATGCGGTCGAAACCCGGGCCCTGCTGGTCGGCGAGGGTGTAGATGGTGATGACGCCACGCAGCTTGCCGGGCGGCGCCTGCTGGACCGGCGGACCGTCGTAGTAGTCGTCGTAGGGGTCGGCTTGGCGACGCTTGCGGCGCACGGGCTCCTCCGGGAGTTCGTCGTCGGGGTCCGCGCCCCCGTCGTCGTCGTAGTCGTCGTAGTAGTCGTCATCGTCGTAGGGGTCGCGGCGCGGGCGCGCGGCCAAGGCGACGGCCCCCCACAGCGCGGCGACGGCGCCGAGCATGAGCAGCGGCCCCCCGAAGCCGAGGCCGAAGCGGCCGACCACGACGGACAGCAGCGAGGCCAGGCCGACCAGCCCCAGCACAGTCAGGTCGGCGCGGCGGTGGTCGGAGGCGCGCCGGGCGACCGCGACGAGCGCGGAGACGAGGAAGACCGCGACGAGGACCTGCGTGAGGTTGACGAGCGAGCGCGGGATGAGGTCGTAGTGGTCGCCCATGGCGGGGTAGGAGGCGTCGAAGCGGGTGCCCACCCGGTCGACGGACAGCACCACCAGGGGGACGATGGTGAACGCGCTGAGGAACAGCCGCGAGGTGAACCGGCCGCGGGGCGAGCGAACGCCGTACTCCAGCGCACCCCAGGCCATGTAGAGCGGGCCCAGGAGGCTGATGCCGATGTGCAGCAGCCGGAAGGTGGGTCCGCCGAAGTCGAACATCGCGCCGATCACGCCCGCGCTGAGGCCGACCGTCGTGCCCAGTGCGGCGACGAGCCATCCGACCGCGGCCACACTGGGACGGCGTTGGGCGTACGCGGCGAGCGCGGCGGTGGCGCTCCAGCCCACCAACGCGCTTATGAATGCCAGTCCTACCGTCACCATCCCGACAATGATGCTGCACGTTAGCGGGTGGATGTGCACTCGATGCAGCTTCGCGGGGTCAGTGTGGGCGACGATCCCGCAGAGTGGAGGCCACAACGGGGATTTACACTGTGATCTTCATCACCAGGTTTGCCGCCGCATCCCAGTGGCTCCACCCGGCCCGCGGGTGGCCGTAGGCTCGCACTACGCGGGGAGCGCCGCCCCGACACCGGAAAGGGCCGCTTCCCCCACCCAAGCCAGGAGAGAACCGTGTCACACGACGCCGTGTCCCCGAACGCGCGCGGGGCCGCCTTCTTCGACGTGGACAACACCCTGATGCGGGGTGCGTCGATCTACCACTTCGCCCGGGGCCTGGCCTCCCGGGACCTGTTCACCACCCGCGACCTGATGCGGTTCGCGTGGGGGCAGACGGTGTTCCGGGTGACCGGCAGCGAACAGCCCGAGCACATCAACGCCGCGCGCGAGGCCGCGCTGGCGTTCGTGGCCGGACACGACGTGAACGACCTCGTGGCGCTCTGCGAGGAGATCTACGACGACACCATGGCCGACCGCATCTGGGAGGGCACCCGGGCGCTCGTCCAGGGGCACCTGGACGCGGGGCGGCCGGTGTGGCTTGTGACCGCGACACCGGTGGAACTGGCCCAGATCATCCGGCGGCGCCTGGGCCTGACCGGCGCGCTGGGCACCGAGGCCGAGTGCGTCGACGGGGTGTACACGGGGCGCTTGAACGGGGACCTGCTGCACGGTCCGGCGAAGGCCGTGGCCGTGCGCGCCCTCGCCCACAGGGAGGGGTGGGACCTGGCCTCCTGCTCCGCCTACAGCGACTCCTCCAACGACCTGCCGCTGCTGTCCCTGGTGGGGCGCCCGCACGCGGTCAACCCGGACACCGACCTGCGCAGGTACGCCCGATCGCACGGGTGGCCGGTGCACGACTTCCGGCGGCACCGGAACACGCTGCGGGTGGCCGTCCCGGCCGCCGTGGGCGCCGTCGCCGGTGCCGTGGCGCTGCGCGCGGTCAGACAGAGACGGACCGGCTGATCCCACCGGCCCGGAGGCCGGGAGCCGGGTAACCCGGCGGCCGTGGACCAGTGGAACCGGACGGGCGGAACAGCCGGGGGACCGGGGGCCGGGCGTGCGCGGTGCACGCGCCGTCGGGTTGGCCGCCGCACGGGGACCGGGCCCGGGACCGGAGTCGTCCACAGTTCACGCGTGGGCGTGGCGCCGACGGGCGGCCGGTTGGTGGAATGGATCAAGGGGGTCTGGGGGCCGAAACACCTCATGCTGCCCACAAAGCCCTCAGGTGCGCTTTCCGGGCGTTTCACACCGTGGGCCGCATCAGAGGCCCGCCGAAGATCCTCAGCGCCCCAGCGTGGCCCTGGCGAGGGCGAGCACGTGGACGGGCCGCAGGCCGCCTCCGCGCGAGGACGTGCCGCGACGGCTTCCCGCGTAGGCCTCGAAGGCCTCCACCGAGGTGTAGGCGGGCGACCAGTCCAGCACCCGCTCCAGGGAGTCGGTGTGCATGCCCGGGGTGCTCAGGCCCGCGCGCACGGCGCGGGAGGTACTGGAACTCGCGTAGTCGATCCGGCCGTGCTTGGCCAGGCCGCGCAGTACCCGCAGGCCGCGCGCCGGGACGGGGAGCCGCTGGCCGCCGACGCGGCGCAGGCAGTGCGAGAGGCGGACCGAGTCCTCGCCCGCCACGTCGAAGAACCCGGTGCCGTCGCTGAGCGCCATGCGCACCAGCGCCTCGGCGCCGTCGTCCTCGTGCAGGAACTGCACGTCGGGGTCGCTGCCGAGCACGGTGGGCACGAACCGCGAGTCCAGGTAACGCGTGAGCGGGGTGCTAACCGAGGGGCCGATGAGGTTGGCGAAGCGCAGGACGGCGACCGACAGGTCGGGGCGGCGGCGCTGGAGGCCGCGGGTGTGCCGCTCGACCTCGGCCGCGTCGTCGGCGTCCAGGGTGGCGCTGGACCGCACCACCAGGCGCCGGACTGTGGTGGAGCGCTGGGCCGCGCCGAGCACCCGCATGGTGCCCAGGACGTTGTCCTCGCGGTTGGGACGGCCAGCGGTGTCCAGGCCCAGGTGCAGGACGAGCTCGGCGCCGGAGTCGGCGACGATCCCGTCCAGGCTCCCGTCGTGCAGGTCGACATGGGCGTACTCGAACCCCGGCGCGTCCGTGGACGGTGGCGAGGAGTCGGCACCGATCACCCGGCGGACCCCGGGCTCCTCGCTCAGGGCCTGCGCGACCCTGGCGGCCAGGGGTGTGGAAACCCCGGTGACGAGTACGACACGAACCATGGCGACACGTTCCTTGGAAGGAGACGGGAGCTGTTCCGGCGGGCCCGCGGACCGTTCACCCGGGGGGTGAACCGGCGACCGCGACCCGTGAGACACAACAGCGCCTCACCCAGAAAATTCCATTGCTCCGGCAAAGGCCGGGCAAGGACGGCGGTGTCTCCGCGTCCGGGGCGTGCCTGGAGCGCGCCCGCGCCCGCGGAGAGACGACGTTCGCCGCTACCGGTCCTACTTCTTGTTGCGACGCGCGACACGCGTGCGCTTGAGCAGCTTGCGGTGCTTCTTCTTCGCCATCCGCTTGCGGCGCTTCTTGATGACGGAACCCATGGGATCACCTTCTCGCTGACGGAGGTTACGGACATGCCGCACCGCTGGGCGGTGGAAACCGGCAAGGGGCTCGGATGCGGTCACCGGAGCCGTTCGGACACCTGCGTGCCCGGGGCCCGGAACGGCCGGTGCGGCCGGGGTGGTGCCCCCGGGTCCGGCGCTGGAGAGCGCGCACCTACCGCACCCGAAGGCCCAGCTTACCGTTACGGGTGCGCGCTCCGGGTCACGCCCCGGGGAGTGCGGGCTCGTCCTTGTACAGGACGGCGGCGGGCTCCGCGTAGCTGACGCTGGTCAGCCGCTGGTCGCTGAAGGTCAGCGAAGTCACGCTCGCCAGGTTGCACTCGCGCAGGTCGGGACGGTGCCAGAGGCGTTTGCCCTCGGCCGCGCGGCGGGCCATCCAGATCGGCAGCTGGTGACTGACGCACACGGCCTCGCGGCCCCACGCCGCCCGGCGGGCGACCTTCACGGCCTCCACCATGCGGGTGACGATCTCGGAGTAGGGCTCGCCCCAGGACGGCAGGAACGGGTTGTACACGCGGCTGAACACGCGGGGATCGCGCACCGACCGCCGCGACAGGCTCATCCCCTCGAACTTGTTGGCCGCCTCGATGAGCCGGTCGTCCAGGGTGACGGGCAGGTCCGTCGCCTTCTGGAGGGGCACGGCGGTCTCCTGGGTGCGGTCCAGCGGTGAGGAGAACAGCGCCGCGATGTCGTGGCCCTCGAACCACTCCGCGGTCATCTCCGCCATCTGCTGGCCCCGGTCGCTGAGGTGGAAGCCGGGGAGCCGTCCGTAGAGCACCTTGCCGGGGTTGTACACCTCTCCGTGTCGCAGCAGGTGCACGACGGTGGTCGTCGTCATCGTGTGTGTCTTTCCTTCGGGGTCGTGGGCGTCGGGGCTGTACCGGCCCTGGGCGTCAGCCCTGGGCCTCGGCCGCGGCGCGGGCCGCCCCGGGCAGCGCCGCGACCACCCGGTCCACGGCGGCGTCGTCGTGCGCGGCGGAGAAGAACCAGGCCTCGAAGGCGGCGGGCGGCAGGTACACGCCCTGGTCGAGCATGGCGTGGAAGAAAGCGGAGAAGACCGCGGTGTCGGTGGTGCGCGCGGTGTCGAAGTCGACGGCCTCCCTGTCGGTGAAGAACACCGTGAAGAGGTTGCCGCCGTTCTGGAGCCGGTGGGCGACCCCGGCCTCGCCGAGCGCCTTGGAGACCTCGGCCGCCACCCGGGCGGAGACCTCGTCGATGCGGGCGTAGACCTCGGGGGTGGCCCCCCTCAGGGTGGCCAGGCCGGCGGCGGTGGCCAGGGGGTTCCCGGACAGGGTACCCGCCTGGTAGACGGGCCCGTTCGGCGCGAGGCGGTCCATGATCTCGGCGCGTCCGCCGAACGCGGCGGCGGGCAGGCCGCCGCCCATGACCTTGCCGAAGGTCATGAGGTCGGGGGCGACGCCCTCCAGGCCGAACCAGCCCGAGGCGCTGACGCGGAAGCCGGTGAGGACCTCGTCGAGGATGAGGAGGGCTCCGTTGGCGTGCGCGATCTCCTTGATCCGGGCGTTGAACCCGTCCCTGGGGGCGACGACGCCCATGTTGGCGGGGCAGGCCTCGGCGATGACGCAGGCGATCTCGTCGCCGTGCTCGGCGAAGGCGCGCTCGACGGCCCCGGGGCCGTTGTAGGGCAGCACGAGGGTGTCGGCGGCGCTGGCCCCGGTCACGCCCGGGGAGTCGGGCAGGGCGAAGGTGGCCAGGCCCGAACCGGCGGAGGCCAGGAGGGCGTCGACGTGGCCGTGGTAGTTGCCCGCGAACTTGACGATCTTGCTGCGCCCGGTGAAGCCCCGCGCGAGGCGGATCGCGGACATGGTGGCCTCGGTGCCGGAGTTGACGAGGCGGACCTTCTCCACGGGGGTGCGTTCGACGATCAGCTCGGCCAGCTCGACCTCGCCGGGGGTCGGCGCGCCGTAGGAGGTTCCGGCGTCGACCGCGCCGTGGAGGGCCTCGACGACGGCGGGGGCCGCGTGGCCGAGGATCAGCGGCCCCCACGAGCACACGAGGTCGACGTACCGGCGGCCGTCGGCGTCGGTGAGGTAGGGGCCCTCGCCCTTGACGAAGAAGGGCGGGGTGCCGCCGACGGCGCCGAAGGCGCGGACGGGGGAGTTCACGCCACCGGGCACGACGGCGGAGGCACGCTGGAAAAGCTCTGCGGAAGTCTGTTGGGTACCCACCTCACCAGTGTGTCAGCTGTGTCCGGCACCGGGACCATGACCCGCCCCGCGTCGGCCGAGGTCCCGGCGTCGGGCAGCCGCACGCGCGTCTCGCGGCGGCCCGGATCCGTGGTTGGTCGGTCACACGTGTGCCCCGTTCCCACGCCCGACCAGCGGGGTGAAGCGGCGGGAGGGGCTGACGCCGTGTCCCGCACACGCGTGTGCCCCGCTCCCCCGGGGGAGCGGGGCACACGGAGTCCGCTCAGTACCGGGCGGCGCGGCCGTCCCGGGCGGGGGCGTCGGACAGGGGCGGCGCGCCCGTGTCCGGGGCGGCCGGGGTGTCCGGCCGCCCGGCGCGCACCAGCGGGCGCAGGCGGTCGTCGCGGGCGATCAGCTCCACGAGGGCGGTCATCGGGCGGGAGGCGGCCAGGGAGACCAGGGCCGCGACGGTGGCGCCGATCAGGAGGCCGACGGTGACGTCGTGCGGGTAGTGGGCGCCGACGAAGACCCGGGAGAAGGCCTCCAGGACGGCGAGCAGCACGGCGAGGACGGCGATGCGGCGCCAGGCCAGGATGAGCGCCGCGGCGGCGGCGCCCGCGATCGCGGCGTGGTTGCTCGGGAAGGACCAGTCGCCGAGCGGGTCGCAGGTGGCGATCGTGGTCAGGTCGGTCATGGCCTGGCAGGGGCGCATCTGCTCGAAGAACGTCTTCACCGTACGGCTGACCGTGTAGGCGACGACGGTGGCGACGGGGGCGAACAGGGCCAGGCCGACCAGGCGGGAGTCCACGGAGCGCGCGCGCCACCAGGCGGCGAGGAAGAGGACCGCGAACACTCCGAGGAAGAGGTCGGTGCCCACGTAGGCGGCGCTCTGCACCCAGGGGTCCAGGTCCGCCGTGAACTCGATCAGGGCCCGGGACCAGGCGGCGCTGACGGCGAGGATCTCAGAGACCATCTCTCTCCATTGGGTCGCTCAGGGGGAGGATCGCGCGCAGGGGGGATGATCTGGGCGACGTCCCGTCCGGGGGTGACGGGAATCCCATGATTCGGTGACATGAAAGCCTTCATCCTGTCATCAACCCGGGCTTCCCGGACACGCGAAACGGCCGTACGGACGAAAGAGACGGAGGGCACCGACGAAGGAGGGGCCGCGCCGCGCCGAAGGGCCGGCGTACCGATGAGTAGCTTGGGGGTGTCCACCCTCCCGGCGGTGCCCATCCGCCCTCCCGAGACGGAGCCCCGATGACCTCGAACTTCACCACCGCGGACCTCATCGACGACCACGGCGACACCCTGCGCAGCTGCTCCACGCAGTTCCGCCAGTTCGGGGGGCGCGCGGTGTTCTCCGGCCGGATCCGCACCGTCCGCTGCCACGAGGACAACGGCCTGGTCAAGCGGGTCCTCAACACCCCGGGCGGCGGTGCGGTCCTGGTGGTGGACGGCGGCGGCTCGCTGCGGTCGGCCCTGATGGGCGACATGATCGCCGAGGCGGCCGTGGCCAACGGCTGGGCGGGGACCGTGGTCTTCGGCGCGGTCCGCGACACCCGCGCCCTGGCCGGGCTGGACCTGGGTGTGAAGGCGCTGGGCTCCAACCCCCGCAAGTCCCTCAAGGACGCCGCCGGGCGCCTGGACGTGCCCGTGGTCTTCGGCGACGTCACGTTCACGCCGGGCGAGTGGCTCTACAGCGACGAGGACGGCGTGGTGGTGAACGCCGAGGAGATCCGACTCTGACGCCGGACCGGGCGGAGGTGAACGGAGGGGGTCGCCGGGGTGACCTCCTCCGCACCTCCCCGGCGCCTCCCCGGTGCGTCACGCCGAGCCCTCAGCGACCCCCGGCGGGCTCCGGGCCTCACCTCCGCCGCACC
>NZ_LEKI01000001.1:0-123006 GCF_001029525.1 Nocardiopsis sp. RV163
GTACCCGGGGCCGCGGGAGTCGGGGGAGTGGGGCGCCCCGCCGGGTGCGGAGCGCCCGTGAACCTCCGCCGTACGGCCGCCCTAGCGGTCGCCGTAGTTGTAGAGGGTTTCGTTCACCGGTTCCGCGGTGGCGGTCGAGTCCGTGGCGAGGCTGGTGGCCACGAAGGTGGCGCCTCCCGCCAGGGCCGCGCCGATGACGCAGGCGGCGATTACCTTGATCACTTGGGGATCTCCTTCCGCGCGCCCGATCCCGCGCTGGGTCCGGAGCGCTGGAAAACGAGACTAGAACCTGATCTAGCTATAGACCAGATGATTGCCCCAACTGTAACTAACCCGCCGGTAACTTCCAACCCCGGAATGCCAGCTTTGTCGGCCTTTACATGCTGGTCCTGCACCCGCAGAAGCACCATGTCGGAGCCCTCCACCACCACGGACAGACCCTCCACACCTGACCAGAACTGGTTATCGACCGGCGCGGACACCGCCACGTACCGCACCCCCAGCCCACCCAGCGCCGCAGCGTCCAACCGCTCGGGCAGGCCCGTCGCCGGATCCGGACCGAGCGCCCCGGCGACCCGCCGCGCCCGCGCGTCCTCACCGGTCACGACCACCTCTCCCCCGCCCGGGGTGCCCACCACCAGGTCGTCGTTCCACAGGGTGCGCCGGTCGAAGAGCTTGGTCGCCGGGTCAAGGACGACCGTGGCCCGCCCCGACCAGTCGGGGCCGCGGTAGGCGCTCCAGGGCAGCACCAGCACCGCCCCGGGCCGATCGTCGGCGGCCACCGCCTCCTGCGCCGCCAACCACTCCCCGGGGTAGTGCGCCGGGGCCAGCCGACCGCTCGCGCCCCACAGCAGTCCCGGCAGCACCACCACTGGCAGCAGCGCCACGAACACAGCGAGCCCCGTCCGCAGCGCGGCGCCCCGCCGCCCGGCCAGCCACCACACGCACGCACCGAGGCCGAGCGCCTGGACCAGGGACAGCGGGGCCACGTAGAGCTGGCCGTCGCGCAGCGGCCCGAACCCCGGCCAGGCGGAGATCAGCCAGACCAGCAGCGCGCGTCCCGGCCCGGTGGCGCCCAGCAGTGCGATCAGCAGCCCCAGGGCGGCGGCCGCCGACAGGCCGGGGCCGAACACCGGCCGCTCCCGGCGCAGCAACCACACCCAGCCCGCCAACGCCAGCAGGCACAGCAGCAGGCGTGCCGCGGCCGTCACAGGCTCGCCGTAGCCCGCCGGAACCGCACCGGAGTTCCACACCCCGCCCAGGAGCAGCAGGGAGCCGAGGACCCCGAACGGGGTGTCCGAACGGGCCGCGAACGCCGCCGCCCCGGCCGGGTCCGTGCCCGCCCCGCTGGCCAGGGACGGAAGCAGCCAGGGCAGGGAGACCACCGCCAGCGCCAGCGCGAAGAGCGCCGCCCGCACCCACCAGCGCGGCGCGCGCGAGCGGGCGGTGAGGGCGACGGGACCAGCGGTGAGGGCCGTCAGCACAACCGACGAGAACCCACCGACCGCCGCGGGCACCAGCGCCCGCACCAGCCCGGCGAACCCCGCGCCCGGCCGCACCCGCGCCAGGCGGACGGCGGCCCCCACCACCCACGGCAGTCCCGCGTAACCCAGCAGCACCGCCCATTGGCCCAACAGCAGCCGCTCGGCCACGAACGGGTTCCACACGTAGGACGCCCCGGCGGCCGACGCCGCCAGGGCCCCGGCGCCGCCGCGGGGCAGCACTCCCAGCACCAGGCGCGCGGCACCGGCGCCGCCCACGGCGAACACCGCCAGCAGCGCCAGCGACTGCACCGCGTCCCCGGGCAGGACCGCGGACAGCGCCGCCACCACGGCGTCGCTGGGGATCGCTCGGGGAAACCCGTCCGCGCCCCTCAGCACCGCGGCCAGCGACAGGCCGGGCACGAACACCATGTCGTAGCGCAGCACGTACCCGGGCCCCAGAGCGGGACCGAGCGCCAGCACACCGGCGAGCAGCCCCACAACCCACGGCAGCAGCCGGACTCCCCGGGCGCCCCCTCCTCCCCGCGTCATCAGCCCCGTGACCGACACCATCGACCTCCGCCCCTGGAAAGCAGTCCCTCGGCCCTGCGTCAGTCCCGCGCGAGCAGAACGCTGTCGGAGTAGCCGCCCTCCACGTAGTCGCGGTAGGAGCGGACCACGAGTTCGTAGGGACCCGACACCGTCACCGACCAGCGCGGTTCCTCCCCCGCCGGGCCCAGCGTGCGCCATTCCCGCCCGTCCCCGGGGCCGAGCCCGTCGCGGCGCTCGCAGTCCGGACCGGGCGCGAGGGGCCCGGGTTCGGGCACGGACGGGACGGGAGCGGGGGGCGGCGTAGGAGTGGGCCGCGGACCGGGGTCCGCGTCGGGCTCGGGGCCGGACGGCCCGGCGCTGGGCACGGGCGGCTCGACGGGGGCCTCCGAGGGGCGCCCCCCGTCCGGGGACGCGGGCGCGCGCCGGTCGTCGGCGGCCCCGCAGTCCAGAGCGCGCACCCACACCTCGTAGTGGGAGGCCTCCTCGACGTCCTCCCACTCCACTGTCGCCCCGCCGTCGACCACGCGCAGCCAGGACGGCCCGGGAGGCGGATCGTCGTCCCACACCCACTGGAGGGGCTCGGACTCCGCCCCCTCGTCCCGGCCCTTGAACGAGCGCACCACGAACTCGTAGCGGGCTCCGCTGAAGAGCGCCTCCACCAGCACGGAACGGCTGTTTCCGTCGGCGCGCACGTCCACCGGGAGCACGGCGGCCTCGTCCGGGTCCGGTCCCGCGCGCCGCTGCACCACCCGGTAGCCGGTCGCGCCGGGCACCGAGTCCCAACTGAGCACGAGACCGTCCTCGGACTCCTCCGCCACGGGTTCGGGCGCGGTCGTCGGCCCAACCGCCGCCTCCGGCAGCGGCCGCCGGTAGGCCGTGCCGACTCCCAGGGGTTCGGCGAGCGCGTCGGCGAAGGCCGCCGCGATCTTCAGCTCGCCGCGCGCGTTGGGGTGCGCCTCGTCCCAGTTGTCGCTGGCCGGGGCGTACCCGTCTGCGACCCGTGCGACCACCACGGGCGAGTCGCTGGAGGTGAGCTGCGCTGCGAGGTCGACCAGACCCATGTTGAACCGGTCGATCTCGGCGTCGGCCCTGGGCTCCTCCACCGGGGGGAGCTCCCCGAGGACGAACCGGGTCTGTCCCCGTACGACGCGCACCGTGGACACCGTCTCGCCCACCCCCTCCAGCGCGCTGTCGGCGTCCCCGCCCGCCAGGATGTCCTCGGTACCGGCAAGGAGGAGCAGGTAGTGCGGCCGGTACTCGGCGGCCACCAGCGCGGCCCCGGTGGCAAGGTCCCGCGCGGTGGCGCCCCAGCGGGCGGCGTGGTCGGTGTCGAATTCGGGGTCGGCGTAGTCCTGGTTGCCGAACTCCCGGTCCGCCAGCCCGTACACGCCGTCGTGGGGGCCGACGAAGTCCACCTCCACCCCGGCCCCGCGCAGGTGGGACCACAGGCGGTAACGCCAGGTGTAGTCGCCGCTGCTGCCCTGGGAGAGCGAGTCGCCGACGACCATGACGCGCAGTTCGCCGTCCGGCGGCCCCGGCACGGTGACGGGCTCCTCGGTGCGCCCCTCCTGTGCGGCCCCTCCCCCTGAGCCGCTCTGAACCAGCAGCAGGGTGACCGCCATCGCCGAGAGCATGACGCCGAGCAGCCCCAGGGGCCCGGGTTCGAAGCGGGAATGGCTGTCCCAGCGGGGGCGGAGCAGCGGGAGGCGGAGCCGTCGGGGCCACCGGTCCAGGAGCGACGACCGACGCGGCGGTCGCGGGCGCTCCCGACCCGGTTCGCCGGGCCGGTCACCGCGCGGGCTGGGCCAGCGGAACCGAAGCCTGCCGAAGCGGTCGGCCACGCGCGACCACCACACGGAGCGTTCGTCGGATCCGCGCACCGCGCCCCCTGCATTCCCAGAACAGGTTCTACCCCCCACAGAGGGTTCGTCAGACAAGACTAGAACTGGTTATATATAATTCGTCAACTCGTTGCGGCCGAGCGGAACCGCCTACACCGACGTTAGCGGCCGCCCCCGCCCTCTCGACTCCGCACCCCCGACGGAAAGCAGGACCCCCGTGACCGGACTCCTGGTAGCCCTGCTGTCAGCGGTGGCCTACACCGTCGGCCTGACCGTGGAACAGCGCGCACTGCACGGCGCGGAGTCGATCTCGATCAACCGCCCCCTCCACCTGGCCCGGGTCCTGCTCACCAACCCCCGCTGGGTGCTCGGCTGCCTCTTCGCCGCCCTGGGCAGCGTCGGCCTGATCGTCTCCCTCGGCCTCGCACCCGTGTCCGTGGCCCAGCCCGCCTTCGCCGCCGGGGTCGCGTGCGGCATCCTCGTCATCACCCTCGTCCTGGGCGAGCGCGTCACGCGGGGAGAGTACGCGGCCCTCGGCGTCATGCCGGTCGCGCTCGGCCTGCTCGGCCTGTCCACCGCCGAGGGCGCCGAGACCGGAACGACCGCCGACACACCGCTGCTCATCACCGTCAGCCTGCTCACCGTGGCGGCGTGCCTGGCCGTCGTGGGCCTGGTCGGCGGCCGCGGCCGCTACATGTCCGCCGCCGCCCTGGGCGCCGCTGCGGGCTTCGCCCAGGGCAGCGCGGGCCTCCAGGGCAAGGGGCTGGGCGGTCTGCTGGCCGACCACGGCCTGTGGGACGCGCTCGCCCCCGCGCTGCTCTCGCCCTACCCCTACCTGTACGCGGTGGGCTGGGCGGTGGGCATCGTCCTCTTCCAGACCTCGCTCCAGCGCTCGCGGGCCTCCATCACCGCCCCGGTGTCCAACGTCGTGGGCAACGTGTTCGTGGTCGTCATGGGCACGATCCTGTTCGGCGAGCGCCTGCCCGACGACCCGGTCATGCTGGCCCTGCGCGTGGGCGGGTTCGCGCTCACCCTCGTCGTGGTCGTCCTGGTCCGCGGCAACGTGGCCGCCGCCGAGGCGGACACGAGCCGCAAACGCGCCCACGCGTAGGGCGAACGCGGCGGGACCGCCCCGGCGGACCCGGTCAGACGGCCACCGACACGGCCTCGCGCAGGCCCGGGGCTGCGACGTCGGCCCACGCCCGCACCACGCTGTCGGGCTGGCCGGTCTCCCCCTCAGCCAGGATCAGGCCGGGCTCGGCCACCCAGGCGCCCAGGTCGGCCAGCAGGATACGCAGGTCCTCCTCGATGCCCCGGCTGTTGCGCAGGTCCTCCACGACCGCCAGCGGAACCGCGACCGTGTGGCCCAGCCCCAGCTCGGGCAGGCGGTCGAGGAAGACCTTCAACAGCCCGGTGTAGGTGCCGTGCGCCTGCGGGGAGGCCACGAGCAGCACGTCGCTCTCGCGCACCTTCGCCAGCGCCGCGTCGACGGCGGCGGAGGACTCCGAGAGCAGCTCGGCGCCCAGTTCGGCGACGTCGATGACATCGGGACGGGAGTCGACACCCGCGCGGGCGGCGACCTCGGAGGCCGCGCGCAGGGCGGCGTCGCGGACGGAGGAGCGGACCTGGGGGGCGGCGACGAGCACGGTGAAGCGGGTCATGCGAGAACTCCTGGGTTCGAACAGAGCGAGCCGGGATCGGAGGAGACACCAGCCGGAGAGGACGGCGGGGTGGTTTGACACCGGAAGGAGGGGTGACGAACGTCCTGGGACTCCCGCGGTTCCCCGCGTCCGACACGGGGGCGGACCACGCTGTCCGAGAACCGCCTGTGTCGGGCCTGGCAGGTCTGCTTCGGCGACCGCGGGGCGGTCGCCACAGAACCAGGGGAAGGGATGAGCGTCCGGTGTCTGCGACAGGGCACGTGCGACGGGGCACGAGGGGCGCGGGGCGAAACCCCGCAGGGCGCTAGCTACGACAGAGCGCGCTCGCCTGCTGTCTCAGATCGACATGCAGGCGCTGGACAAGCAGCTCACCGGCGGACATGTCTCCATCATGAAGCGCCCCGGCCGTTATCGTCAATGCGTGCGCGCGCCACGGTGGGCGGTCCACGCCTCGGACAGCCGTCCCAGGAAGCGGGATCACCCAGCTCCGCAGGCAATACGCAAGCCCGCGGTGACGGCCCCGAAGGCGTGTGTAATGTGCGACACACACCGACGAGACGACACGAGGAACCCCTCACATGGCCCACACCCCCGTCACACTCACCAACGCGCGCGTCGTGACCCCCGACGGGGTCCACGAAGGATGGCTGAGGATCGAGAACGGCCGCGTGGCCGCGCTCGGATCGGACGGGCCCGCCCCCGGCGGCCGCGACCTCGGCGGCGCCTGGGTCGTCCCCGGCATGGTGGACACCCACATCCACGGCGGCGCGGGGCACGCGTTCACCGAGACCGACCCCGAGGGCGTCCGCAAGACGATCGCGTTCAACCGATCCCGGGGCGTGACCGCGCTGGTGGGCGGCCTCGTGGCGGCCACCCCGGAGGACACCCTGCGCCAGGTGGCGGCGCTGGCCGAACTGTGCGACGCGGGGGAACTCGCGGGCATCTACCTGGAGGGCCCCTTCATCTCCCGGGCCAGGTGCGGGGCGCACGACCCCGGGCTGCTCCGCGACCCCGACACCGCCGAGTTCGACCGCTGGCTCAAGGCCGGGCGGGGGCACGTGCGCATGGTCACGGTGGCCCCGGAGCTGCCCGGGGCACTGGACCTGATCGGCGCGGCGGCCTCCTCCGGCGTGGTGGCGGCGGTGGGGCACACCGAGGCCACCTACGAGCAGACGCTGGCGGCCTTCGAGGCGGGGGCGTCGGTGGCCACCCACCTGTACAACGCGATGCGCCCGCTGGGCCACCGCGACCCGGGGCCGATCGCCGCCGCACTGGGCGACGAGCGCGTGACGGTCGAGCTGATCGTGGACAACGTGCACGTCCACCCGGGCGCGGCCGGGCTGGTCTTCGACGCCGCGGGCGCGAACAGGGTTTCGCTGGTGACCGACGCGATGTCGGCGACGGGCCTGGGCGACGGCGAGTACACGCTGGGCGACCTGCGGGTGCGGGTGAGCGGCGGCGAGGCGCGCCTGGCGGAGAGCGGCACGATCGCCTCCAGCACGATCGTCCTGCCCCAGGCGGTGCGCAACGCCGTGCGGGGTCTGGGCGTCGGCGTGCCCGAGGCGGTGCGGTCGGCGTCGTCGGTACCGGCCGCGGCGCTGGGGTTGGACGGGGTGGGCCGGATCGAGGTCGGAGGGCGCGCCGACCTCGTCGTGCTCGACGAGGACCTCGGGGTCCGCGATGTGGTGTTCGAGGGCGCTTGGGTGGAGTAACGGCGTGTCGTAACCGCGTTACGGACTAGTAATATAACCCTGGGTGACAATGGCGGCAGGGCCCCGAGGAGAGCCACCACGCTCGACACGAAAGGATCTGCGCCATGGCCAAGTCGAGACAGACGAGGGGCGAGCAGCCGACCCGTGTGCCCTCCGAGGAGCACGAGCACCTCGGCAAACTAGCCGCGGAACTGTCCCGGTACGACGTACGGGCGGACGTGGTCGACGAACAGTCGTCGCCGTGCCTGCGCGTGCGCAACCCGTCATCCGCGTGCGCGGTCGAGGACGTCATCTGTGAGCGCCGGGAGCACGACTACGCGTTCATCGCCTCGTTCGGGGTCTACCTCGGCAGCAGTGGGAGCCTCGGCGTCACGGCCCACAAGGTGGCCTGGCTCGTGGGAGCCACCGAGGCGTGACGGCCGCGCGGGACGGGTGCGGTGCCGATGGCACCGCACCCGTCCCGCGCGTCCTCCTGCCACCTCCACGGAGCTTTACGACGTAGATTCCTGGAGGCCGTGCGGGGAGCCCGCGACCAGGCACCCTAGAGTCGTGCCGTCCCCACCCCTCTACGGAAGGCGAGCCCGTGGACTACGTCAAGCTGGGCCGTACCGGACTGGACGTCTCCCGCGTCACCCTCGGCTGCATGAGTTACGGAGACCCCGCCAGGGGCACCCACGACTGGACCCTGGACGAGGAGGCCAGCAGGCCCTTCATCCGCCAGGCGGTCGAGGCGGGCGTCAACTTCTTCGATACCGCCAACACCTACTCGGACGGCAGCAGCGAGGAGATCGTGGGCCGCGCACTGGCCGAGTACGCAGACCGCGACGAGATCGTGCTGGCCACCAAGGTGTTCGGCCGTGCCAGGCCGGGCCCCAACGGCGGCGGGCTCTCGCGCAAGGCGATCCTCACCGAGATCGACCACAGTCTGAGGCGCCTGGGCACCGACTACGTGGACCTGTACCAGATCCACCGCTGGGACCCCACCACGCCGATCGAGGAGACCGTCGAGGCCCTGCACGACGTGGTCAGGGCGGGCAAGGCGCGCTACGTGGGCGCCTCCTCGATGCACGCCTGGCAGTTCGCCAAGGCGCTGCGGGTAGCCGACGTCAACGGCTGGACCAGGTTCGCCACCATGCAGAACCACTACAACCTGCTCTACCGCGAGGAGGAGCGGGAGATGCTGCCCCTGTGCGCGGACGAGGGCATCGGGGTCATCCCGTGGAGTCCCCTGGCCCGCGGTCGGCTCACCCGCGCTTGGGAGGAGGAGACGGCGCGCAGCCGCGGTGACGCGTTCGGCGCGCGGCTGTACGCGGAGGCGGACCGGGCGATCGCGGACGCCGTCGGCGCGATCGCCCGAAGGCGAGGTGTCCCCCGCGCACGGATCGCCCTGGCCTGGGTGTCGCGCAACCCCGCGGTGACCTCTCCGATCGTCGGCGCCACCAGACCGCACCACCTGGACGACGCGATCGCGTCGCTGTCCCTGGAGTTGACCGACGACGAGGTGGAGGAACTGGAGCGCCACTACACGCCGCGCCCGGTCTCCGGTTTCTGACACCGCCCCGCGCGGGGCCGTCCGGGCCCCGCGCGGGCGCGGGCGCCCTGTCAGCCGCGCGCGGTGACGCGGATCTTGGACTGGCCGTGCGGGCGCTCCTCCCAGTCCCGCATGAACCGGGCCGACAGCCCGTGCTTCTCCGCCAGGGTGATCAGCGTTTCGGTCCGGTAGTAGAAGTCCTCCCGCAGCACCTGGTGTTCGGCCCCTTCGGTCCGGTCGTAGGTGAAGTCGAAGAACCCGCCCGGTGCCAGGACCCGCTCGACGTTGGCCAGGCACTCGTCGATCACCTCGATGGGCGAGTGCGAGAACACGCTGTGCGCGTGGACGACGTCGAAGTAGCCCTCCGGCAGGAAGGAGAAGGTCAGGTCCCGGGTGATGGTCAGGTGCGGCAGCTTCTCCTGCAACCCGCGCTCGGCCAGCACGCCCTTGGCGGCGATGAGGATGTCCGGGGAGATGTCGATACCGTAGTAGCCGCCCGGGTCGAGGTAGTCGATCAGCCGCCACCCGGCGCGCAGGTTCCCGCAGCCGATGTCGAGCATCCGGTGCTCCGGTCTGAGACCGTGTTCGACGAGGTAGTCGAACTGCATCTGCCCCAGTGCCAGCCAGCGCTCCTGACTCCGGCTGCCCACCGCCGACCTGGGGTCGCGGGCGGCGTCGGAGGCCATCACCGCCCGGTAGTAGTCCACGTGGTCGCGGTGGGCCAGGCGCAGCCTCAGGTCGCGGACGGAGCGGCGCACGTACGGCACCACCTTGCCGGGGTTGCGCAGCGCGTAGCGCACCTTGTGGGCGAGGGAGGATCGGTCGGCGTTGAGGGAGGCGGTTGTCTTCTTCGGCATCGGAAGGCTTTCGGTCGAAGGCTCTCGCTCACCCGCGGACACGGGGTCGGGGGGCAAAGAGGATAACGCTTTCGTCGCGGCCCCGGTTCACCGCCTCGGGTCCGACCGTACCCGGAAAGTCACCGGGAGTACGGTACCGCCGCCCGCCCGAGGCGCCCGGTCGCCGCGACTCCGGGTCACGAGGCCGGGCCCCGCGTCGTCAGGGACCGCCCCGCCAACCCCGCCGGCCGGCACGGCCCAAACCGCAGGGGGGCGCTTCGGGGGGGGTTCGGGGGCCTCCCCCCGGAAAGCATCGCGGGCTGCGGCGAGCCGGTCGAAGACCGGCGAGCAGCAGCCCGCGCGACATGTGGAGGTGGCGGGAATCGAACCCGCGTCCTTCAGCACCGAGCCAGGGCTTCTCCGGGTGCAGTCCGCGCTGTCGTTCTACTCGGCCTCAGCGCTTGCACGGACACATCGCTGACAGGCCCAGCCACGAAGATGTCCCGCTCAGGCCCCGTGGCCTGATCTGAGCGGTGAGTCATCTAGCTGATGCCGGGATCTGGGCCGATGACGAGCCCAGGCCGACAGAGACGCTATCGCTTAAGCAGCGAGAGCGAACTCAGTGCGCTTAGAATTGGCACTTGTGTTTACGCGAATGCAGGATTAACGAGGTCACAAACGCAACCCTCGACCCGCTTCCCCTGGAACGACTACCGAAGTCGAAACCGATCACCCCCTGTGGAATTGTCACGGCCTCCCCGCTGGGCGGGGCGGCCGACATGCGAGCGGCGAACGCTCGCGCGTCCGTCACTCTACCTGTTGAACAGTGCGGGGGCCAAGCTGATTCCCGGTCGCGGAGGGGAATCCGCGACGACGGGGCCCGGACGGGGAGAAACCCCCGCGGGCGCGGACGCAAGAGGTGGTCGACGCGGCCCGCGGGGGCGGTCGGCAGGGTCGGGCCGACCTTGGGAAACGACAGGATCTCCCCCGAGATGAGGTCCTGCCCCTCACTGGTCCGCTACCCCCTGTCGCGGCCCAGTCATAGGGGAAGACGCGGGCGGACCCCCGGGGGGTTGCCCGGGGGTCCGCTCTTTGCCTGGTTCTGTCCTGTCCGGAGGGAACGGTGACCGTAGCCGCCGTCAGGCCGGCCCTACCAGCCGGTCTCCTCCGCGCCCGTCAGGTCGGCCTGGTCGGTCGGCCCCGTCTGCTCCGAGGGCAGGCCCACGCCCTCGGTGGTCGCGGGACCGCCGGTCACCTGCTCGCCGGCGGCCGTTCCGGCGGGGGCCTCCTCGGGCACCCCGTTGGCCATACCGTCGAGGAAGGAGCCCGCGGCGTTCACCGCGTGCTGCGACACGAGGGTCGTCGCCGGGTCCGCCTCGGCCATGACGGCGAAGGCCACGTCGTCCTTGTAGCCGACGAACCAGTGCAGCGAGGTGTCGCCCTGCTCCACGCGGGCCGCCTGCCCGTGGACCTCTCCCCCGGTGGCGAGCAGCTCGGGCATGCGGTTGACCACCGCGTCGCGCAGCCCGGTGCGGACCACCTCCAGGTGGGCGTCGTCCAGGGTGCTGTCGCCGATCGGGTCGGGGCCCTCCTCCGGCACCAGGGTCGGCGCGTTCCACGTGCCGTCCGCGACCGCGGCGGCGATCAGGGCCATGGACAGCGGGCTGACCCGCACTCCGTGCTCGCCGATCATGGCCGCGGCCACGTTCTCCTCGCCCTCCTCCACGGCGACCGAACCGGAGGAGGCCGAGACGGGCAGCTGCCAGTCGGCGCCGACGCCCATCCGCCCGGCGGTCTCGGCGATGGCCTCCGGCCCCACCTGCGCGCCCAGGCCCGCGAAGCCGACGTCGCAGCTGAAGGTGATGTTGCGGGCCAGGGTGGCCTGGTCGAGCAGTGCCCCGCCGCCCGGGTTGACGAAGGTGCGCCCGCCGATCTCCGCGGAGTAGCCGCAGGGCACCTCGCTCTCGGGGGTAACCGCGCCCGATTCCAGGGCGGCCAGGGCGGTGACCATGCCGAAGGTGCTGCCCGGCAGGTAGGAGCCGGTGAAGGCGTTGTCGTCCGCGGTGCTGCCCGAAGCGCTGGCCGCGGCCAGGACCTCGCCGCTGCCGGTGTCGACCGCCACCAGGTAACCGTTGCCCGGCACCGTCGTCAGCGCGTTCTCGGCGGCCCGCTGCACGTCCAGGTCCAGGGTGGTGTCGATGGCCCCGCTGAGCGAGCCCTCCCACGCCTCCAGGACGTCGGTGACCTGTCCGTCCTGGTCCAGGGAGACCACCTGGGTGGTGCCCGAACCGGCCAGCTCGTGCTGGAAGATGTTCTGGAGGCCGTTCAGACCGACGGTGTCGCCCGCCTGGTAGGAGCCGGGCACACGGGAGGAGACCCGGTGTTCGGCGGTCCCGGCGACCTCGCCGAGCAGGAACGGCGACACCGAGGGCGTCAGGTTGACCTGGACCTCCTGGGTGTCCACCCCGGAGATCCGCGAGGCCTCGCTCAGCAGCGTCCCGTCCACGCTGGAGCCGCGCATGAGCACCAGCGGCTGGAACTGCTCGGGCGGCGCGGAGCGCACCCGGTTCAGGAGCGGGTCGGGGTCCTCGTCGAGGATTTCGGCGAGCTGGGTGACCCCGGCCTCCTTGTCCTCCATGTCCGCGGGGTAGACGCCGAAGGCCGTCACGCTGTCCGCGGTGACCAGCGGCTGCCCCTCGCGGTCGAGGATCTGGCCGCGCTCCTGGCTCTCGTAGCTGACCGCGAGGCGCTCCTGCTCGCTCAGATCGGGGTGCAGCACGCTCGTGGACCAGGAGATGCGCCAGCCGTCGGGGCCCCACTCCAGGGGCATGCGGCCGGTGTAGTTCCAGGTCGGGTCGCCGATGCCGAGGTCGGCGTTGACACCGAACTCGGCCTCGGCCGAATCGCCCTCGCGGGAGATGCGGCCGAGCTGGAACCGCAGGGAGGCCAGGTCGAGCTGCTCGCGCATGTCCGTGAGTGCCGCGGACACCTGTGCGGGGTCTCCGTCGGTGTAGGCGGCGGCGGTCTCGTGGTCACCGTCCTGCCAGGCGAGCAGGAAGGACCTGACCGCCACCTCGGGACTGGGGTGCGGTGTGCACGCGACCAGGGCTGCGGCGAGGAGCAGGCCGCTGCCGGCGGCCGTGAACCGGCCGAGGGGACGGGGGGACACCGTGTGTGTTCCTTTCGGCTGCCTCATCGACGGCGGCGCAGGGCGCGTTCCATGTCGCGCTTGGCCTCGCGCTCGGCGATGTCGTGGCGCTTGTCGTACTCACGCTTACCGCGGGCCAGAGCGATCTCCACCTTGGCGCGCCCGTCGCTGAAGTACAGGGACAGCGGGACGAGCGTGAAGCCGGGTTCCCGGGTCTTGCCGATCAGCCGGGAGATCTGCTCGCGGTGCAGGAGTAGCTTACGCGATCGTCGGGCGGCGTGGTTTGTCCACGTTCCCTGGGAGTACTCGGGGATGTGGACGTTCTCCAGCCACACCTCGCCGTCGTTGATGTGCGCGAAGCCGTCCACCAGGGAGGCGCGGCCCTGCCGCAGCGACTTGACCTCGGTACCGGTGAGGACGAGGCCCGCCTCGTAGGTCTCGTCGATGTGGTAGTCGTGCCGGGCCCGGCGGTTCTGCGCGATGAGCTTGCGCCCGGTCTCCCGTGCCACAGGTGTGTCCCTTCATACGTCCGGGGGGCACGAGGCCCCCCGGTGTCGAATCCTCCCCGCCCCAGGCGGCCGCGTCAGATCTTGAGGTAGCGGCGCAGGGTGAGGAACGAGGTGATGGTGCACAGCAGGATGCCGAGGATCATCGAGACGCCGATGACGTACATCAGCGAACCCGCGCCCAGGGCCACGTCGAACTGGAACCAGTCCTCGATCTGCGTGAGCAGGGTGTAGCGGGTGGCCACGATGAAGCCGGAGGCGATCAGACCGCCGATGAGGCCGGCGACCGCGCCCTCCAGCAGGAACGGCAGCTGGATGTAGAAGTTCGACGCGCCGACCAGCCGCATGATGCCGGTCTCCCGGCGGCGGCTGTAGGCCGACAGCCGGATGGTGTTGCCGATCAGCAGCGCGGCGGCGGCCAACTGGACCCCCGCGAGCACGAGGGCGGCAGCGCGCAGGCCGTCCAGCAGCCCGAAGAACTGCTCCAGCACGAGCTGGTCGTCGGAGACGCTGTCGATGCCCGGGGCGCCCTCCACCGCGGAGCGCACGGTCTGGTACTGGGAGGGGTCGGTGAGCTGCACCCGGTAGTTGTCCGGGATGTCACCCTCCTGCGCGGCGTTGGCCAGCGCCTCGTTGGAGGAGCCGAGCCGCTCCTGGAAGTCCTGCCAGGCCTCGGCGGAGGTGAGGTAGGTGTACTCCTGGACCTGGGCAAGGCCGTCGAGGGTCTGCTCCAGTGCCTGGCGGTCCTCGTCGGTGGCCGGACCGTTCTCCTGACAGGCCGTGGTGGGCGAGATCTCGGTGCACATGTAGATGGTGAGCGTGATCCGCTCGTCCCAGTAACTGCGCATCTCGGAGACCTGCTGGTTGACCAGTAGACCGGCGCCGAAAAGAGTCAGTGAGATGGCTACCGTCGTGATGACCGCGATGGTCATCGTCAGGTTTCGGCGAAGGCCGATCCACGTCTCGGAGAGAACGAATTGTGCTCGCATGATCTGTTAAAGGTCCATCCTTCGGGGCTTCGCCGCGCCGGTCCTCGCAGCGGGAGGTCAGTACGCCTGGCCGTAGACGCCGCGCGTCTGGTCGCGCACTACCAAGCCCTCTTCAAGCTCGATCACGCGCTTGCGCATCGAGTCGACGATGGCGGCGTCGTGGGTCGCCATGACGACGGTGGTGCCCGTGCGGTTGATTCGGTCCAGCACCTTCATGATGCCGATGGAGGTCGCGGGGTCGATGTTGCCCGTGGGCTCGTCGGCCAGCAGGATCTGGGGACGGTTGACGAACGCGCGGGCGATGGCCACGCGCTGCTGCTCGCCGCCGGAGAGTTCGTTGGGCATCCGGCCGGCCTTGCCCTCCAGGCCGACGAGTTCCACGACCTCGGGGACGACCTTGCGGATGAAGCGGCGGGGCTTGCCGATGACCTCCAGCGCGAAGGCGACGTTCTCGAAGACGTTCTTGTTCGGCAGCAGGCGGAAGTCCTGGAAGACGCAGCCGATACGGCGGCGCAGGTGGGGGACCTTCCAGTTGGACAGGCGCGCCAGGTCCTTGCCGGCGACGTGCACACGCCCCTTGTCGGGCTTCTCCTCCTTGAGGACCAAGCGGAGGAAGGTCGACTTGCCGGAGCCGGACGGGCCGACCAGGAAGACGAACTCGCCCTTGTCTACGTCAATGGAAACGCCGTCGAGCGCGGGGCGCTTCTGGGTCGGGTAGACCTTGGTGACGTTATCGAAGTGGATCACAGGCGCATCACAAGGTTCTCGAAGGTATGGGCACCCGCAGTGGAGGGCACTCCGCGCGGGATCGTACCGGCCACATGGCCAACCGACAGTGTAGAGGGGGGAGCGGCCCGGATTGTCCCGGTCGCCTCGCACCCGATAGATCAGTGCACCATCGGACAACAGCCTCGAGCATATCGGAGGCGTCAACCGATGATAACGTTCACATATAGCAGTTTCGGTAAAACTGCGGAGACGTGATCATCACCATTGGGACACAACAACCACATCCGTCCCACCTGCTGACCCGGGGTGCCGCCGCTGCGACCGGGCGTGTCCGCGCTCCTCGCCGGAACGGGTCCGGCGGCGGAAGGCCCCGGTGCCCGAGGACTCCGGGGCTCGCGCTCCGTCGGCCGGGTGGGGCGCCCCCGGGGCCGCGCTGTGGCCGCCCCGCGGCGCGCGTGCGGGAGGACTGCTTCGCGGGGCCGCCGGGGAGGGCGCCGCTAGGCGTCCTCGGAGCGCTCCCGGCTGCGCATCCAGCGGATCTCGGCGTCGATGAACTCGTCGATGTCCCCGTCCAGCACACCCGAGGTGTTGCCGGTCTCGGCACCGGTGCGCACGTCCTTGACGCTCTGGTAGGGGTGCAGGACGTAGTTGCGCATCTGGGTGCCCCAACTGCTCACCGAGTCGCCGCGGATCTCGTCCAGCGCCGCCTGCTCCTCCTGGCGCTTGCGCGCGAGCAGCTTGGCCTGGAGCATCGACATGGCCGTGGCCTTGTTCTGCAGCTGCGACCGCTCGTTCTGGCAGGACACCACGATGCCGGTCGGCAGGTGGGTGATGCGCACCGCCGAGTCGGTGGTGTTGACGCCCTGGCCGCCGGGGCCGCTGGAGCGGTACACGTCCACCCGCAGGTCGCCGTCGTCGATCTCGATGTGGTCGCTCTGCTCCACCACCGGGACCACGTCCACGCCCGCGAACGAGGTCTGGCGCCGGTTCTGGTTGTCGAACGGCGAGATGCGCACCAGGCGGTGCGTGCCGTGCTCCCCGCGCAGGGTGCCGTAGGCGAACGGGGTCTTGACGGCGAAGGAGGTGGACTTGATACCCGCCTCCTCGGCGTAGGAGGTCTCGTAGACGTCGGTGGGGTAGCCGTGCCGCTCGGCCCAGCGCAGGTACATGCGCTGGAGCATCTGCGCCCAGTCCGCGGCGTCCACGCCGCCCGCCTGGGAGTTGATCGTGACGATGGCCTCGCGCTCGTCGTGCGGCCCGTTGAGGAGGGTGCGCACCTCCAGCTCGCCGATCTCCTTGCGTAGCTGGTCGAGCTCGCGGTCGGCCTCGGCCCTGGTATCGGCGTCGTCCTCGGCCTCGGCCAGCTCGTAGAGCACGCCGAGGTCGTCGAGCCGCTGGCCGATGCCGTTGACCTTGTTGACCATGGACTCCAAGCTGGAGAGCTGGCGCGTCACCTTCTGCGCGTTGTCCTGGTCGGCCCACAGCTCGGGGTCCGCGGACTGCTCGCGCAGCTCGGCGATCTGCGTGTGCATGGCCTCCAGGTCCAACACGGCGCTGACGCTCGCCAGGGTCGCCGCGAGGTCCTTGATCTTCTCTGCTGGGTCCAGTTCTGCCACGGACCCCAGTGTAGGCCCCAAACAGGGGACGGGCTCCCCGCGCGCACCGGCGCGGGGAGCCCGTCGGGACCGGACCGGGGGGCGGGCTCGCCCCCCGGGTGCTAGCCCACCAGGCCGCGGAAGGACCGCAGCGCCACGGACAGCGTGGCCAGGTCGAAGCGCTCGTTCTCCTGGATCTCCGACAGAGTGATCCCGGCGCGCTGCACCCGGTCGCCGTTCTGTTCGACCCACGCGGCGATCAGCTCGGAGGGCTCCTGCTCCGGACCGCTCTCCAGCACCCGCGCGGTCAGGTCGGCGTGCGCCGCGTACAGGTCGTCGCGCAGCGAGGAGCGCGCCGTCGTCACCCACCGGTCGTCGCGCGGCAGGTCGATGACGCGCTCGCGCCACCAGCTGATGTTGAGCCGGTCGGCCAGCTCGAAGTAGAGCTCGGCGACCTTCTCCACCGGGCGGCCGGTGCGCTGGGCGATCTCCACCAGGTCCAGGGTGGAGTAGGCGGGCACCATCACGGCCACCCGCTCGGCCAGCTCGGTCGGCACGCCCATCGACGTGTAGCGGTCGCGGCGCTCGACGAAGGCCTCGCGGTCGCGGCCGCGCAGCAGCTCGACCAGCTTCGGCAGCAGCTCGCCCACGCCGTCGGCGAAGTAGCCGATCTCGCTGCTGATGTCGAAGGGGAAGGTGCGGTTGCGCAGCAGCCAGCGGGCGGAGCGCTCGGCGAGCTTGCGCGCCTCCAGCAGCAGGACGAGCTGGCTGTCCATCGAGATCTCGTGGTCCAGCTCCTCCAGCCCGCTCCAGAACCGGCGCAGCCCCAGCACGTCCTGCACCACCAGGTAGGCGCGGGCGATGTCGGCCGAGCTGGAGCCCAGCTCCTCGTTGAGCCGGAACGCGAAGGTCAGACCGGAGCGGTTGACCATCTGGTTGACGACCTGGTTGACGATGATCTCCCGGCGCAGCGGGTGGGAGTGCACGCCCTCGGCGAAGCGCTCCGAGCGCAGGGGCGTCGGGAAGTACGCCGTCAGGGTGTCGTTCAGGTAGGGGTCCTCGGCCAGGTCGGACAGGTCGAGCTGGTCCTTGAGGCTGATCTTGGTGTACGACAGCAGCGTGGCGAACTCCGGGCTGGTCAGGCCCCTGCCCGCCGCGCGCCGCTCCGCGAGCGTCTTGTCGGAGGGCAGGTCCTCCTGCTTGCGCTTGAGCACCCGGGTGCGCTCCAGGTGGCGCATGTACCGGCCGTGGACGTGCAGCATCTGGCCGTCCTGCTTGCGCGCGGCGGCCAGCACGGTGTTCTGCGCGTCGTTGTTGTCCAGGACCAGCTCCGCGACCTCGTCGGTCATGTCGATGAACAGCTGGTCGCGGTCGGCCCTGTCCAGCTTGCCCGACCGCACCTCGCGGTCCAGCATGATCTTGATGTTGACCTCGTGGTCGGAGGTGTCCACACCGGCGGAGTTGTCGATGAAGTCGGTGTTGATCCGACCGCCCGCGCGGGCGAACTCGATCCGCGCGTCCTGGGTCAGGCCCAGGTTGCCGCCCTCGCCGACCACCTTGGCGCGCAGCTCGGTGGCGTCCACGCGCAGCTGGTCGTTGGCCTTGTCGCCCGCGTCTGCGTGCGTCTCGGTACCGGCCTTGACGTAGGTGCCGATGCCGCCGTTCCACAGCAGGTCGACGGGCGAGGTGAGCACGCACCGGATCAGCTCGTCCGGCGTGAGGCTGTGCACCCCCTCGTCGATGCCCAGGGCCTCGCGCACCTGCGGCGTGATCGGCACGGACTTGGCCGTGCGCGGGTGCACGCCGCCGCCCTCGGAGATGAGCTCGGGGTCGTAGTCCTCCCACGTGCTGCGGGGCAGGTCGAAGACTCTCTTGCGCTCCACCCAGGAGGTGTGCGGGTCGGGGTCGGGGTCCAGGAAGACGTGGCGGTGGTCGAAGGCCGCGACCAGCCGGATCTGCCGGGAGAGCAGCATGCCGTTGCCGAACACGTCGCCGGACATGTCGCCGATACCGACGACGGTGAACGGCTCCTCCTGCACGTTCACGCCCATCTCGCGGAAGTGGAACCGGACCGACTCCCAGGCGCCGCGCGCGGTGATGCCCATGGCCTTGTGGTCGTAGCCGACCGAGCCGCCGGAGGCGAAGGCGTCGCCGAGCCAGAAGCCGCGCTCGGTGGAGATGGTGTTGGCGGTGTCGGAGAAAGTGGCGGTGCCCTTGTCGGCGGCGACCACGAGGTAGGAGTCGTCGCCGTCGTGCAGGACGGTGCGCTCGGGGTGCACGGTCTCGCCGTCCACGAGGTTGTCGGTGACGTCGAGCAGGCCGCTGATGAACTGCTTGTAGCAGGCCACGACCTCCGCCATCACCTCGTCGCGGGTGCCGTTGTGGGGCAGCCGCTTGCACACGAAGCCGCCCTTGGCGCCGCTGGGGACGATGACGGAGTTCTTGACCATCTGGGCCTTGACCAGGCCCAGGATCTCGGTGCGGAAGTCCTCGAAGCGGTCCGACCAGCGCAGTCCGCCGCGCGCGACCGCGCCGAAGCGCAGGTGCACGCCCTCCACCCGCGGGGAGTAGACGTACATCTCGAACCGGGGCCGCGGGTGCGGCAGGTCCGGGATCTCCTGCGGGTCGAGCTTGAGCACCAGGTAGGGGTGGCCCTGGTAGTGGTTGGTGCGCAGGGTGGCGCGGATGGCCGCCAGGAACGAGCGCAGGATGCGGTCGTGGTCCAGGCTGGCCACGGCCTCCAGTTCGCTCTCGACCTTGCCGACGAGGACGTCGGCGCGCTCGTCGCGGCCCTCGCCGGGCTGGTCGGGGTCGAAGCGGGTCTCGAACAGCTCGACCAGCAGGTTGGCGATCCCGACGTTGGCCACCAGCACGTCGGCCAGGTACTCGGGTGTGAACGTGGACCCGGTCTGGCGCAGGTACTTGGCGTAGGCGCGCAGCACGGTGAGCTGGCGCCAGTCGAGGCCGGCCCGCACCACCAGGGCGTTGAAGCGGTCGCTTTCGCCCAGGTCGCGCCAGGAGGCGTCGAAGGCCTCCTCGAACAGGCACTTGAGCCGTTCGGGAGCCAGGTCGGACTCGGGGATGGGGCCGAGGCCGAAGTCGTAGATCCACACCCGGCCCACGTCCCGGACGGTGACGTCGTAGGGCCACTCGTCGACGACCTCCACGCCCAGGTTCTCCAGGACGGGCAGGACGCGCGAGAGCGAGATGGGCTCGCCGATCCGGTAGAGGCGGAACCGCCAGCAGCCGGGGTCGGCGTCCTCGCGCTGGTACAGGACCGCGGAGAACTCGCCGTGGCGCCGCTCGGGGTCGGTGCGGCCCAGGAGCTTCTCCAGCTCGCGGATGTCGCCCGCCGCGGCGGCGGGGCTGTTGTCGACCTTGTAGGCCTCGGTGAGGCCGCCCGAGTAGCGCTCCTTGAACTCGGTGGCCCGCACGGGGCCGAAGGCCGCGGCGAGGGCGTCGTCCAGGTCCAGGTCCCAGGAGCGGGCCGCCTCGCGGACCTTCTCCTCCAGGGCGACCTGGTCGATGTCGGCGAGGGTGCGCCCGTGCTGGGCTCGGGCCACCAGGTACAGGCGGGCCAGCGGGGCGGAGCCGATGAGCACGTTGTGGTCCATCGTGGCGCCGTGGAAGGCATCGGCGAGGACGTTCTGGATGTCCAGGCGCACCCGGGTGCTGTACTGGTCGCGCGGCATGTACACGAAGCAGGACATGTACCGGCCGCCGTAGGGGTCGCGGCGCATGAACAGCTTGGTGCCGCGCCGGTCGCGCAGGCGCAGGACGCCGCGGACGATGTTGTACAGCTCCCCCACGGGGATCTGGAGGAGTTCCTCGCGGGGGAAGGTCTCCAGCAGTTCGATGAGGTCCTTGCCGTCGTAGCTGTCGGCCTCGAACCCGGCCAGGGCCAGCACCTCGGCCTGCTTGCGGCGCATGATGGGGATCTGGGCGATGCTGGTGGTGCTGGCCTGGGAGGTGAACAGGCCCAGGAACCGGCGCTCGCCGACGATGTTGCCCTGGGCGTCGAACTTCTTGACGCCGATGTAGTCCAGGTACTTGGGGCGGTGGACCGTGGCGCGCGAGTTGGCCTTGGTCAGGACCAGGATGTAGGGCTCGCGGGCCTTGCCCCGGATCTCGGGGGGCAGGGCGGCGAAGCTGGTCGAGGCGGGCGAGTCCATGCGCAGGACGCCCAGGCCGGAGCCGGCCTCGGGACGCAGGGAGTCGTCGCCGTTCTCGTCGGTGACCAGGGTGTACTCGCGGTAGCCCATGAAGGTGAAGTGCCGGCCCGCGGTCCAGCGCAGGAAGTCGACGCTCTCGCCGATCTCGCGCGGGTCCACTCCCCCGGCCACGAGCCGGTCCGGGTAGGCCGCCAGCTCGTCGGCGATCCGGATGGCCCGGTCGCTCATCTTGCCGGCGTCCTCGTCCACGTAGCGCACGTCGGCCAGGACGGACTCGACACGGGCGGTGATCTCGCGCAGGCGCTCGGGGTCGGGCTGCGGATCGATCTCGATGTGCATCCAGGACTCGTCGATCGGCAGCAGTCCCTCGCCGACGGACTCCGGCTCCACCCCGACCAGGCGGCCCTCCAGGTCGCGGCTGACGGTCATCTGGGGGTGGATGATCAGCCGGACCCCCGCGCCGAGGTCGCTGAGGGCCATGGTGACGGAGGAGACGAGGAAGGGGGCGTTGTCGGTGACGACCTCCACGACGCCGGTCTGCTGGTCCCAGCCGTCGCGCTCGGCGTCGGGGGTGTAGACGCGGACCTTGGCCCGTCCGGCGGCGCGCCGGGCGCCGAAGGAGCGGTGGGCCTCGGCCGCGCCGCAGATCTGCTCGGCGGAGCGGCCGCTGACCTCCTCGGGGTCCGTGTGGCGGTAGTACACGGGGAGGAAGCGGCGGACGGCGTCGGCCTCCTCGGGGCTGATGCGCGCCCCGGGGGACCACTTGGCGGCCGCCTCGCTGAGCAGCTTCTGGAGTTGGACGTCGGATTGCCCGGACATAGGGATCTCTCACTCCTTTGTGAGCAACGTCGCACGAGTGCCGGCAGAACAACCGGTCATACGACCTGTGAACTTCTGGGCGACCGTGTGCTTCGGTGTGAACTCCCTGGGCCGCAAGGAGCCCACGACCGCGGTGGTTCGGGTTGGGGTCGCGGGGCGCCGGACCTCGTTGTCCCCGCCCCGCCCGGTGCCAAGGCTACTGGCTTTCGGGCCCGAGGACAGGCCCGACACCGTTACAGGGCGGTTGCGGAGTGTTAGGAACAGATTGCGGTGATCGGTTACTGCGTACACGGACCACCACCTACCCCCCGGGCGGGGGGACATGTCGTTACCGGGCCGTTGCCTGGTGCACCGCGGTCATCACGGCCCGGGGGTCGGTCAGGTCCGGCAGGACGACGACCGCTCCGGCCTCGCGCAACTGGCTCTCCGTGGTCGAGCCGTTGAGCACCGCGACCGGGGTCGCGCCGCCGATAACGGCGGCGCGCACGTCCGGGGCGGAGTCGGTGATGAAGACCGTCTCCTCCTCGGGGTAGGCACGGCCGCCCTCGCCCGCGGCGTGCAGGCGGATGGACTGGATGAGGCTGGACTTGGGGTAGTTGACCGAGCCGTAGCCGCCGATGGCCAGGTTGAGGTAGGTGTCCAGTCCGAAGGCGACCAGCTTGGCCGTGGCGTTGGCGCGGGTGCTGCCGCTGACCACGGTCTGGACGGTGTCGGGCATGGAGGCCACCGCCGCGAGCGAGGCCGCGGCGCCGGGCATGACGCGGCCCTTGGAGAGCAGCTCGTCCGAGCGGTTGCCGAAGGACTCCTCCAGGGCGTCGAGGAACTCGCCCAGGGAGCCGGTGTCGGGTTCGACGTCGACGTAGTTGCGGGCGCAGAACTCGAAGAACATCTCCGAGTCGGTCCGGCCCGCCGACGAGGTCAGGTAGACGAGGGGCTCACCGGTTACCTTCTCGAAGGCCTCGGCGTAGGCCGCCCTCGTCACCCGTCCCACGTCGAGGAGGGTGAGGTCGATGTTCCATAGCACCAGGCGGCTGATGGCGAACTCCTCGGGACGCGACGGGGGTGGGCCCCTCCATCTTGCCGTATGCGCGCACGAGGGCGGAAACCTCCGTCCGGGTGCGGCCGGGAGGCGGGGACCGGGGGGGTGGGCGTTCGCGCCCGCCCCCCCGGCGGCGAGCCGCCGACCTACGGCTGCGTGGTCGCGGCCTCCTCGACCAGGTAGCGCAACTCCTGGACCGCGAACCACATCAGTTCGTGGTCCTCCACCGCGCCCGAGCCCGGCTCCTGCGCCGACGCCGCCACGTCCGCGGCGGCGTCGGCGTCGTCCACGTGCGCCGACGCCAGCTTCTTGAGCGGAACGGTCCCGGTGACCCTCACCCGGACCACGCCCCGCCCCGCGCGACCGGCGCGCTCGACGACCTTGTCGGGCATGTCCGCGGCCAGCACCACCCGTCGCCGGGGAGCCCCGGGGTCGGCCGCCAGCAGCGCCAGCGACTCCCCCGCGGCGGCGTACATCGCCTCGTACTCCGCCTCCTCCACGTCCTCGTCCGGGCCGGGATCGGCCGCGAACGCGGTCAGCGGCACCCCCTCCAGCCGTCCCTCCTCCAGCAGGCGGGCCAGGGCGGGGATGGTGCTGGGCAGGAAGACGTACATGCGAGCGGCTCTCCAGGATGTGGGCTGAACACACCAAGTGTGCCAAACCCCGGGCTCAGGCCACCCGCTCCCCGGGTGCCGGGGGCGCGCCGTCGCCGTCCGGCGTCAGGAAGCGCTCCAGCTCCAGCCGCGTGGTGTCCACGGCGGTGTGCAGGATGCCGGTCATCCCGAGCTCCTCGGCCGTGCGGACGTTGTGCTCCAGGTCGTCGATGAACACGCAGTCCTCGGGACGCAGGCCGATACGCTCGCAGGTGTGCAGGTAGATGCGGTGCTCGGGTTTGCGCATCCCCACCTCGCCCGAGATGACCACCGCGTCGAAGGTGGTGTCGAAGTGCTCACGGGGATAGCAGTTGCCCCAGGAGTTCGACAGCAGGGCGGTCGCGGCCCCGGCGGTCCTGGCCTCGCGCAGGGCCTCGTACATGCCGTGCACGGGGTCGAACTCGCAGAACATGCGCTCGATCAGCCCCTCGGCGACCACCGGACCGCCGTGGGTGCAGCGCAGCAGGGCCGCCAGCTCGCGCTCGAAGGCGCAGGTGTCGATCTCGCCCCGCTCCAGGGCGTGCACGAGGTTCTCCCCCTCGACGCTGCCGTCGAAGTAGGGGCGCATGACCTCGTGGTAGTGCTCGACGTCGATGCGGTCTGCGTGCAGCCACGCCCGGATACCCACGGGCAGCGGCGGTGTGAGGACACCGCCCCAGTCGCAGATGACCCCTCGCCGGGTGCCGTCCATCCGATCCCCTCCTCCGGTCGTCGGTGACCTCTCCCCCAGACGCCCGCGGGTCGGGCGGGGAAGCGTTCTTCCCGCTCCCCGCCCGTTTCAACCCCCGGCGAAACCCGGCCGGTCAGGTGGTCAGCCCGGCACCGATCTCCACATCGGCCGCGGGAATGTCCACCGGCAGCTTCCCGGAGGGCTTCACCTGTCCGGCGATGACCCGCGCGGCGGCGGCCCGGGACACGTCCACGGACGAGTACACCGCCACGAACGCCTCCGCCTCCGGGAAGGCCGCCAGGTCGTAGGGCGTGCCCTGGGACACCACGACCACCGGCAGCCCCTCGGCGCGCGCGGCCCGGACCAGGCCGCTCTGCTCCGAGGCCCCGCTGCCGCCCCCGGTGCCCACGACCACGGCGTCGGCGCCGCTCTCCACCACGTCGACACCGGCCTCGGTGAGCGCGTCCGAGATCTGCTCAGCGCCCACGCCCTGGACGCGGACACCGCTGCCCTCGGCCAGGGGCAGCAGGTCGCCCTCGTTGCGCAGCAGCGTCGCGGAGGCGTCGGCCACGCGCTGGGCGGCCTCGGCGTGCCCGGGGGCCTCCAGGATCGCCGCGGCGCCCCGCGGGTCCACCGGTTCGGCCTCCAGGATCCCGCGCTTCTCCTTGAGCGCCAGGACGCGCAGCGCGGACTCGTCGATGCGCTCCTCGCTCAGGCGGCCCTGCTCGACCGCCTCCCGGATCGCGGACACCGCGGCGGCGGGGTCCGGCGGCATGAGGAGCTGGTCCACGCCCGCCTCCAGCACGCGCACGGCGATCTCGCCGTCGGAGTGGCGCTGGCGCACGCCCTCCATGTTGAGGGCGTCGGTCGTCACCACGCCGTCGTAGCCCAGTTCGCCGCGGAGGACGCCGTCGATCAGCTCCGGGGAGATGGTGGCGGGCTCGGGGTCCTCACTCCCGTCCAGTCGCGGCATGAGCACGTGGGCGGTCATGACGGCGTCCACGTCCGCGTCGATGGCCGCCCGGAACGGCGGCAGGTGGTCGGCCTCCCACCGCTCGCGCGGCATGTCGATGACGGGCAGGCCGCTGTGGCTGTCCACGTCGGTGTCGCCGTGCCCGGGGAAGTGCTTGACCGTCGACACCACACCGGCGCCGGAGTAGGCGCCCGACTCGGCGACGGCCATCTGCGCGACCAGGTCGGGGTCGGAGCCGAAGGAGCGGATGCCGATGACCGGGTTGTCGGGGTCGGTGTTGACGTCGGCGTCGGGTGCGTAGTTGAGGTTGATGCCCAGGGCGGTGAGCTCCTCGGCGGTGGTGGAGGCGCGCAGCTCGGCCAGTTCGGTGTCGCGGGTGGCGCCGACGGCCATGGCGTCGGGGAAGCGGGTGCCCACGGGCAGCCGGGCCACCAGGCCCTGTTCCTGGTCGATGCCGACGAAGAGCGGAACGCCCTGCCCCTGTTCGGCGGCCAGGTCCTGCACTCCCGCCGACATGGTGGCGATCTGCTCGGCGTCGGTGAGGTTGGCGTCGAAGTAGATGAGGCCGCCGGGCCGGTAGGCCTCGATCTGGGCGGCGTTCTCGGCGGCCGAGGTGCCCTGGGCGGTCAGGACGAGGAGCTGGCCGATCTTGTCGTCCAGGTCCATCTCGGAGAGCAGCCGGGGTGCGAGCACGGGCTCGAAGGGTTCGGCCTCGGCCGACGGCTGGGTTTCGCGGTCCTCCTGCGAGGAACCCACCTCCTCTGTGGTGCATGCGGTGGCGATCAGTGCGAGTCCCACGCAGGCCGGGGCCAGGGCGTGCGGAACGGACAGTTTCATAGCGGGCTTCATCTCCGGCGAAATCGTGGGTTCGCCGCCGGAGAATACCCGTTGCGTCAGGCCCGGAGGCGGAACCGCCGCAGCGCGGGCGCGCGTGGCGGCGGTTCGGTGCTCCGTCGAGCGGTGTGCGCGGGTCCGGGTCCGCGCGCCCCTCAGGCCCAGGTGAAGAGGGTGTCCCCCCGGTCGACCGACCCGCTGACCACCTCGCCCAGCGCGTCGGGCGAGGCGTCCAGGGCGACCACCGGGACCACCGACGGCCTCCCCTGCGCGGCGACCGAACCCGGCGACCAACGCACCACCGGTGTGCCCGGCTCGACCCGGTCGCCCTCGGCGGCCAGGAGGGTGAACCCCTCCCCCGCCATCTGGACGGTGTCGATGCCCAGGTGGACGAGCACGCCCCGGCGGTGGTCGGGCGCCATAACCACGAACGCGTGGTGATGCAGTTTGACCAGGGTCCCCGCGATCGGGGACACGGCGTCCTGGACGCCCTCCTGACCGCCCTCCTGACCGGGCTCGGGGTGGACGGCGACCCCGGGGCCGACCATCGACTGGGAGAAGACGGGGTCGGGCACCGTTTCGAGGGGCAGGGCCGTTCCGGGCACGGGGGAGAGTACGCGCAGCGTACCGATCACATCTGGCATGGGGGGTGTCTTCCCTCCCTGGAGGGTTTGATCCTTCCTGGCGGGGCCTGTTAGAGCAGGTCCCGAATGTCGTCGGTGAGGGCGTCGGCCTCGGGGCCGACCACCACCTGGACGACGTTGCCCGAGACCAGCACACCGTGGGCTCCGGAGGCCTGGAGGGCCTTCTCGTCCACGAGACCGGGGTCGGCCACCTCGGTGCGCAGCCGGGTGATGCAGGCCTCGATGTCCTCGATGTTGTCCGCGCCGCCCAGACCGGCGATGATCGCCGCTGCCTTGTCCGCCATGTGTCCTCCGTGTTCTGCCGTGGAACGGGGTGTACCCGAAACCTGAGGGCGAGCTTAGGGGCGGTGCACCGCGGGCACCAGAGTCGGGGGCCGGACGGGGTGTTGTCCTCGGCTCAGGAGGTCTGCGTGACCTTGTTCAGGCCGCGCGGGACGTCGGGGTTGTAGCCGAGGCGGCGGGCCAGGCGCTCGGTGAGCAGCTGGGCGGGGACGATGAGGTTCATCGGGGAGACCCACTCGGGCACGTCGGGGACCGGCACGGACACGTCGCTGGCGGCGGCCAGGGCGTCGCCGCCGCCGAAGCCGAAGACCGGCGCCCCGGCGGAGCGGACGCGCTCGGCGAGGGAGACCGTGCCCTGGAGGGTCGGGCCGGTGGGAGCGGCCACCAGCAGGGCGGGGGTGCGCGGGTCCACCACGGCGATGGGCCCGTGCAGCAGGTCGGCGTAGGACAGGCCCATGGCGTGGAGGTAGCAGGCCTCCTTGAGCTTGAGGGCGGCCTCCAGTGCGGTGGAGAAGGCCAGGCCGCGGCCGGAGATGACCGCTCCCTGCACGGCGACCATGCGCTCGACGATCTCCTCCAGGGCGTCCGAGGGCGCAGCGAGGGTCTCCTCGATGCCCTCGCAGACGCGGGTGAGGTCGCCGGGGTCCAGGTCGGCGCCCAGACCCAGGGCCAGGACGGCGAGTGCGGCGAGCTGGGTGCTGTAGGTCTTGGTGGCGGGCACCGCGACCTCGCTCCCGGCCCGGGTCACCAGGGCGACGTCGGCCTCGCGGGCCAGCGGGGAGTCAGCGCCGTTGGTGACGCCGACGGTGCGCGCTCCGCAGTCGGAGGCCCAGCGCATGGTCTCCACGATCTCCTCGGTCCTGCCCGACTGGGAGATCGCGACGGCCAGGACGTCGGACAGGTCGATCCGCGCCCCGTAGGTGGTGGCGATGGACGGCGAGCCCAGGGTGGCCAGGCGGCCGGTGTGCGCCTGCAGGAGGTAGCTGCCGTAGACGGCGGCGTTGTCGGAGGAGCCGCGGGCGATGAACAGCACGTGCCTGGTGCGGCGGCCCAGGGCCTCGATCTGGGGGCGCAGCGGCAGGAGTTCGGCGAAGGTGCGGCGCAGCGCCTCGGGCTGCTCGACGATCTCGGAACGCATCACGCTCGTGGTGGTCATGGAGGGCCTTTCCTGTGGGTGGCTCGGGCGGTGGACGCGGCGGAGCGCGCGTCGGGGGCGGCGGACGGCGGGCGGGGTCGCGGCGCGGGTGGACCGGACTCCCGGACGGGCCCCCGGTCCGCCCCGGTAACAGGTGCGAACCGCCTGCCCTTGGGTGGATTGACACGCGGTCGGAGCTGTGGTCTAGTCCGGACTATACCAGTCATGTCCGAATCCTCCCGGAGGTACCCGGACCGGGTGCGCCGGACACGCAGGGTCCGTCCGCGCTAAGGTCTGACGCCAACACACCCGCCGACCGAGAAGGCCGCCCGCTCCATGTCGATCGACCCCAGCAACCCGCTGCCCAAGTACAGCCAACTGCGCGACCTGCTCCTGGACTGGATCACCGCGGCGGGACTGGGCGTGGACGACATGATCCCCTCCGAGCGCGAACTCAGCGCCACCTACGGGCTCTCGCGGATGACCGTCCGCCAGACCATCGACCTGCTGGTGGCCGAGGGACGGCTGTACCGGGTCCCCGGCAAGGGGACCTTCATCGCCCGTCCCAAGATCGAGATGTCCCTGGTGCTGGCCTCCTTCAGCGAGGACATGCGCGCACGCGGCTTCGAACCGGGAGCCCGCGAGCTGATCCGCCAGGTCATCCCGGCGAGCGGGCACACCGCGCGCATGCTCGACATCGCACCGGGCACGCTGGTGCACCACATCGAGCGCATGCGCACCGCCGACGACGAGCCGATGGCCGTGGAGCGATCCAACATCCCCGCCGCCGCGGTCCCGGGCCTGGAGGACTACGACCTCGCCGAACGGTCCCTCTACGAGGTACTGGAGAACGAGTTCGACATCCTGTTGGATTCCGGGGAACAGACCATCGAGGCCGGGATCTGCGACTCGGCCGACTCCCGGCTCCTCGGCCTGCCGGCTGGGAGCCCGGTGCTGGTGATGCAGCGCCGGAGCTTCGCCAACGGACAGTGCGTGGAACTGGCGCTGTCAACCTACCGAGCCGACCGCTACCAGCTGCACTCCCGGCTGGACCCCCGGCGGCACGGCGACTGAAGTCCCGCGCCCACGAGGTGCGTGCCCGAGGAAGGACCCCCCATGAGTTCGGACCAGACCCCGACACCGACCGCGTCGCAGCCCCCGGACGGCGCGGACCGGCCCAAGCGCGGCTCGTCCACGCTCGCCGTCCTGCAAAGGCTCGGCCGCAGCCTGATGATGCCCATCGCGGTCCTGCCCGCCGCCGCGATCCTGCTCCGCCTGGGCCAGCCCGACCTGCTCGGCGCCGACGGCCTGGCCGGGCTTTCCGGGATGGGCTGGATGGAGCCGGTCGCGGGCGCCGTCGGCATGGCGGGTGACGCTGTCTTCCAGGCCCTGCCGCTGCTGTTCGCCATCGGTGTGGCGATCGGATTCGCCAAGCGCGCCGACGGTTCGACGGCTCTGGCCGCGGTCGTGGGCTATCTGGTGTTCGACCGGGTGGCCACGTGGACGATGGTGACCTTCGACGGCGCCACGGGCGACCTGGGGTCGCGGCTGACCACGTACCCGCTGGCGGTGGACCCGGTGACCCGCCAGCCCGTCACCGATCCCGAGGCCGTCAACGCGGTCATGCCGGTGATCAACCACGCGGTGAAGAACCCGACCGACGTGCTCGGCGGCATCGCGGTGGGTCTGGTGGCGGCCGTGCTGTGGCAGCGCTACCACCGGATCAAGCTGCCGACCTGGCTGGGCTTCTTCGGCGGCCGCAGGTTCGTGCCGATCGTGACGGCGCTGGCCGGTCTCCTGATGGGCGTGGCGCTCGGCCTCGTCTGGCCGGTCGTGGGCGGATGGATCCAGGATCTGGGCGAGGGCATCATCGGCGCGGGCGCGGTGGGAGCCGGAGCCTACGGGGTGATCAACCGCCTGCTGCTGCCGCTGGGCCTGCACCACGTGGTGAACTCGTTCATCTGGTTCGTGTCGGGCACCCACACCGCTCCCGACGGCACCGTGACGCACGGCGAGATCACCCGCTACTTCGCCGGAGACCCGGACGCGGGCGGTCTGCTGTCCGGGTTCTTCCCGGTGCTGATGTTCGGCCTGCCCGGCGCGGCGCTGGCGATGTGGCTGGCTACGCCCAAGGCCCGGCGGACGCAGATCGGGTCGATCATGATCCCCGCGGCGCTGACGGCGTTCGCGACGGGCATCACCGAGCCGGTGGAGTTCGCGTTCATCTTCGTGGCACCGGCGCTGTTCGCGGTGCACGTGGTGCTGACCGGCGTCTCGATGGCCGTGCTCAACGCGGTGGACGCCCAGTTGGGCTTCGGGTTCTCGGCGGGCCTGATCGACATGCTGTTGAACGCCACGAAGGACAACACCCAGGGACTGGGGTTGATCCTGTTGCTGGGCCTGCTGTACTTCGCGGCCTACTTCGGGATCTTCTACCTGCTCATCACCCGCTTGAACCTGCCCACGCCGGGCCGCGAGCGCGACTCGGACGAGCCGGGCGAGCCGGGCGATACCGTGCGGGCGCGCACCGGGACCGACACGGGCGGGGACTCGCCGGAGTCCGGAGGCCCGTCGAAGGGCGGCACGGGTTCCTCCGGCTGATCCGCCGGGGTCGTCCACAGGCCGGAGCCCGCTCTGGCGGTGCGGGGTTCCCCTTGGGACGCTGAAGGAAAAAGGCTGGGCAGGGGGCCTCGCGCCCCCTCCCTCGGGGTGCCCCGCCCCCGGTCCGACCGCCCCGGCTCACGGGGTGCTCCGGGCCAGCGGCCGGAGCGGGCGCGCTGCTCCGGCCCTGGCTCTTCCCGGAGCGAACGCCTCGGCCCGCGCCCGTCCCGGGGCGGTTGGTGACCGTGCTCAGAGGAGGCCTTCGGCCATCAGGCCCACGCCTATCACGATCATGGCCGCCCCCGAGAAGCGGCTGACGGCGCGCGCGGCGGCGGGGCGGGTTCCCAGCACGGTGCGGGCGAGCACGCCCACGCACAGGTAGACCGCCCCGCAACTGGCCGTGTGCACCAGGCCCAGGGTGCCGATCTGCGCGGCCATGGGCCACCCGCCCGCGGGGTCGGTGAACTGCGGCAGCAGGGCCAGGAACAGCAGCAGCGCCTTGGGGTTGAGACCGCTGACGCCGGTGCCGGTCAGCACGCGCGAGCCCCAGGAGGAGGGCACCGCCGCTCCGCCCGCGCCGGGCACCGCCGGACGGGCCAGAGTGACCGCTCCGAGCCACACCAGGTAGGCGGCGCCCGCCAGGGTCAGGCCTGTGAGCACGGCCGGTGTGCTGGCCACCAGCGCCGCGACCCCGCCCGCGACGACCCCGGTGAGGGCGACGTAGCCCAGCAGCAGCCCGGACACCGCCGGGAGCACCGAGCGGTCCCTCAGCCCGGCGGAGATGGTGTAGGCCCAATCCGCCCCCGGCACCAGGATCAGCAGGACCGACACCGTCCAGAACGCCGCGACCGAAGCCGGTTCCACGGCCACTCCTCTCCTCGAAACTCCTGCTCAGAGGGGAAGAATAGCCATAAAAGACCCGAAAATAGTTCCACTTTTTGCGGCCGAAACCGCCGTTGATGAAAGAATCTCCTCCATGGACAACGTCGACCGGAAGATTCTTGCCGAGCTCCAGGAGGACGGCCGTCTGAGCGTCACCGAACTGGCCCACCGCGTGGGGCTCAGCGTCTCCCCGTGCCACCGCAGACTGCGCGAGCTCGAACGCGCCGGGGTGGTCAGCGGGTACCGCGCGGTCGTGGACGCCGAGGCGGTGGGACTGGGCTTCCAGGCGCTGGTCTTCGTCACCATGCGCCAGGAGGACCGGGACACCGTCGCGGCCTTCGAACGGGCGGTCGAGGACATCCCCCAGGTCGTCCAGGCCGAGCGACTGTTCGGCGACCCCGACTACCTGCTGCGCGTGGTCAGCGCCGACCTGGCCGCCTTCCGCGTGCTCTACGACGATTCCCTGGCGACCCTGCCCGGCGTCCAGCACCTGAGTTCGACGCTGGTGATGAAGCACGTCGTGCGGGAGCGGCCCCTGCCCGCCTGAGCCCGGGCGCGCCCGCCGAGCGGACGGCGAACGCGCTCGGGCACGGCTCCCGTGGGAGCCGCGCCCGAGCGCGTCGTGTTCCGGCAGCCGCCGGGGCCTACCGCCCGCCTACTTGGCGGCCGGGTCGCCGTGGCACTTCTTGTACTTCTTGCCGGACCCGCACGGGCAGGGCGCGTTGCGCGCCGTACCGGAGTACTCGTCGGCCGTCTCGCTGTGGCGCTCGACGGTGCCGTCCTCACTCGGCGCGGAGTACTGGAGCCGGTTGGGCTGGCCCTCGCCGAAGCCGGGGACGACCACGTCCTCGGCGGGCTCGGCCTCCTCCACCGGGGAGGCGGCGTCCTCGACCTCCTCGCCCTCCTCCACCGCGGTCGCGACCGCGGTCGCGCTGGCGGAGCCGCCGACGGCTGCGGCGGTGCTGGCCGCGGCGGCCGCGGTGAGGGCGGGCTCCTCCTTCTTGCGGACCTGGACCTCGACGTTGAAGAGGTAGCCGACGGACTCCTCCTTGATGGCCTCCAGCATCTGCTGGAACATGTCGAATCCCTCGCGCTGGAACTCGATCAGCGGGTTGCGCTGCGCCATGGCGCGCAGCCCGATGCCCTCCTGGAGGTAGTCCATCTCGTAGAGGTGCTCACGCCACTTGCGGTCCATGACCTGGAGGATGACCCGGCGCTCGACCTCGCGCATGGCCTCCTCGCCCAGTTCGGCCTCGCGGGCCCCGTAGGCGGTGTTGGCGTCCTCCACCACGCGCTCCGAGATCACCTCGGTGGTCAGCGTGTGCAGGTCGCCGTTCTCCTCGATGAACTCGTCGACGGTGAAGCTGATCGGGTAGACCTGCTTGAACGCCCGCCAGAGCTTGTCGAGGTCCCAGTCGCTGGGGTCGCCGTTGGCGGTCTCCTCCACGACGTAGCCGCGCAGGACCTCCTCCAGCATGCTCATGACCTGGTCGCGCAGGTCCTGGCCCTCCAGGACCTTGCGGCGCTCGGCGTAGATGACCTTGCGCTGGCGGTTGAGGACCTCGTCGTACTTGAGGACGTTCTTGCGGATCTCGAAGTTCTGCGTCTCGACCTGGCCCTGCGCGGAGGCGATCGCCTTGCTGACCATGCCGGACTCGATGGGCTGGTCGTCCGGGATGTTCAGCTGGTTCATGAACGCCTCCAGACGGCTGCTGTTGAACAGGCGCAGCAGATCGTCCTGGAGGGAGAGGTAGAAGCGGGAGATGCCGGGGTCGCCCTGGCGGCCGGAGCGGCCGCGGAGCTGGTTGTCGATGCGCCGCGACTCGTGGCGCTCGGTGCCGAGCACGTACAGGCCGCCGGCCTCGACGACCTTCCCGTGCTCCTCCTCGTAGTCGGCCTTGGCCTTCTCCAGCGCCTCGGGCCAGGCGGCCTCGTACTCCTCGGGGGTCTCCAGCGGGCTCAGACCGCGGCCCTGGAGCTCCTCGTCGGCGAGGAAGTCGGGGTTGCCGCCCAGCATGATGTCGGTACCGCGACCGGCCATGTTGGTGGCGACGGTGACCGCGCCGAGCTTGCCGGCGCGGGCGATGATCGCGGCCTCACGGGCGTGGTTCTTGGCGTTGAGGACCTCGTGGGGCACGCCCTCGCGCTTGAGCATACGGGACAGCAGCTCGGACTTCTCGACGCTGGTGGTGCCGACCAGGACGGGCTGCCCGGCCTCGTGGCGCTCGGCGATGTCCTCGGCGAGCGCCTGGAACTTGGCGTCCTCGTGCTTGTAGACGACGTCCTTGACGTCCTGGCGGACCATCGGCTTGTTGGTGGGGATGGGCACCACGCCGACGCTGTAGGTCTGGGTGAACTCCGCCGCCTCGGTCTGGGCGGTACCGGTCATGCCGGCGAGCTTCTCGTAGAGGCGGAAGTAGTTCTGGAGGGTGACCTTGGCGAGAGTCTGGTTCTCGTCCTTGATCTTGACGCGCTCCTTGGCCTCGATGGCCTGGTGCATGCCCTCGTTGTAGCGGCGGCCCGCCAGGACGCGGCCGGTGAACTCGTCGACGATGAGGACCTCACCGTCCTTGACGATGTACTCCTTGTCCCGCTTGTACAGCTCCTTGGCCTTGAGCGAGTTGTTGAGGAAGCTGATGAGCGGGGTGTTGACGGCCTCGTAGAGGTTGTCGATGCCCAGCCAGTCCTCGACCTTGGCCACGCCGGACTCCGTGATGCCGACGGTGCGCTTCTTCTCGTCGACCTCGTAGTCCTCCTCGCGCTTGAGGCGAGGGGCGATCTTGGCGAACTCGGCGTACCACCGGGAGTTCTGCTCCGAGGGGCCGCTGATGATCAGCGGGGTGCGGGCCTCGTCGATGAGGATGGAGTCGACCTCGTCGACCAGGGCGAAGTAGTGCTCGCGCTGGACGGTGTCCTTGAGCGAGAGCGCCATGTTGTCGCGCAGGTAGTCGAAGCCGAACTCGTTGTTCGTGCCGTAGGTGATGTCGGCCTGGTAGGCGCTGCGGCGGTCGGCCGCGGTCATCTGCGGTCCCACGACGCCGACCTCGAGGCCGAGGAAGTGGTAGATGCGGCCCATGTTCTGGGCGTCGCGCCTGGCCAGGTAGTCGTTGGTCGTGATGACGTGGACGCCCTTGCCCGCGAGCGCGTTGAGGTAGACCGCGAGGGTGCCGGTCAGGGTCTTGCCCTCACCGGTCTTCATCTCGGCGATGTTGCCGAGGTGCAGCGCGGCCCCGCCCATGATCTGGACGTCGAAGTGGCGCTGGCCCAGGGTGCGCTTGGCCGCCTCACGGACGGTGGCGAAGGCCTCGGGGAGCAGGTCGTCCAGGGACTCCCCGTCCTCGTAGCGCTCCTTGTACTCCCCGGTGAGGTCGCGCAGCTCCTCGTCGGTGAGGTCGACGTAGTCTTCCTCGAGCGAGTTGACCTGGTCCTTCAGTTTGTTGAGTCGGCGCAGGATCTTTCCCTCACCCGCGCGCAGGAGCTTGTCGAGTATCCCTGGCACTTCCTATGCGCTCCTCGCAGATCGCGGTTGGCTCCACCCACGTGGAGTTCAGATCTAGGCCCGCTGACCGCTTTCCCGTGGCCGCGGAGGACGGCGGGGGTTCCTGGGCCCTCGGCCCTACATCCTAGAGGACACGAACCCTACGCCCACCCTCTCAGGTGGAGCGGCCCGACCGCACGTTTCCCTGTGCGCAACGAAGAAAACCAACCGATATGTTCCCTCATGTCACAGACCTGACAGCGGGCTCGGAGGGTTTTCGCGACGCCCCGGAACCAGGGGATCGGATACCGGCGCGGCCGGGGTGCCGGTCGCGTAAGCCGACCGCCTCCCCACGCCTTCGGCGCGGTCACCGGTGGGTCCCGGCTTTCGTGGGTAGGCACGTGGTAATGGGTCGCACTGCGGCCGAACGGCCGCGGACGGACCGGACGCGAACGTGCTCCCAGGGGGGATCACCATGCGAACGAACCGGGACAAGAAGGGTCGCGGGACACGGGACGGCGGAGGCCGCGAGGCGAGGGACCTGTCGGCGCCCTCCCCGCGTTCTCCAGACGACGTGGCCGGGGAGGCCGTCGGGGAGTCGCCCGTCCTGCGGCGCGAACCGGTGGCCGACGACCCCGTGCTGGCCTGGGAGAAGGAGCACCCCGCCAGCGACAGCCGTTTCGGGCGCATCCGGGGGTTCCAGCACCAGGGCGGCAGTCTCGCGCCGAGCAGCAGCCATCGCGGGCGCGTGTCGTCGTGGACGGCGGTCCTGCTGGCGTGTGCCGGGTTCGTCGTGGGCGGGGTCGGCGTCGCCGTGGGGATGTCCGTGGTCCTGCTGGTGGTCGCGGCGGTCGTACTGGTGGCGGCGGCCGTGGTGGCCCTGGTCTTCGACCTGATGAGCGACGTCGTCCTCGACACGCCCCGGGCCGAGTCCGAGGAGCCGCACGACACCCCGCTGCACCGGATCAAGCAGGAGGACGCCGAGCACCGGCCCGAGTAGGGGCGGGTGGACGGTCCGACCGGCGGAGACGGAGGACCGGCGCGGGGAGCGGAGCGCACACCGCCGCGGCGGGTCCGGATGGACCCGCCGCGGCTTCGTGCGGGGGATCCGTCGAGGGCGGTCGCGGACGTCTAGGGTCTGTTTTTTGGACCGGTCCCAGCTCGTGGGGGTCGGTTCGGGCGCCCACGGGGTTCTGGAGGTGCCGGAGACGGGTTCGCGGGGAACGAGCGAACCCGCCGCAGGCGCCGAAGGTTCCCGTTCTCCGGGCGCCCGAACACGGACCGAAGCGGAGCGCAGGTCCGAGAAAACACTTCCTAGTCGACCAGTCGGAGGACGCCGTAGTTGAAGCCCTTGCGCCGGTAGACGACGCTCGGGGCGTCCTTGACCTCGTCGTGGAAGAGGTAGAAGTCGTGGCCCACGAGTTCCATCTCCATGAGCGCCTGGTCGATGCTCATGGGCTTGGCCCGGTGGAACTTCTCCCGGACGACGACGGGGACGTCTCCCTGGGTGTCGAGTTCGACGAACTCGTCGGAGAACCTCCCGTCCACCTCAACGCCGTTGACGTCCTCCTCTCCGCTGCGCCGCTGCGCGGGGGGAGCCTGCGTCGCGGTGGCGGTGGCGGACGAGGGCAGGTCTCCGGGGAGGCCGGCGGTGGCCGACGCGACGGAGACGGGGGCGTGGTTGCCCCGATGGACCTTGCGCCGGTCCGCGGACTTGCGCAGGCGGGCCTCGATCTTGTCGAGGGCGAGGTCGAGGGCGCCGTACCGGTCCGAGGCGGCGGCCTCGCTGCGAATGACCGGACCGTTGGTCCGGATGGTCAGCTCAACCCGCTCGCAGACGTCGGCGAGCTTGGGGTTGCGCTCTTTGGACACCTCCACGTCGACGGTCATGCCCTTCTTCTCCCACTTGGAGAGCCTGTCGAGCTTGTTGTCGACGTGCTGACGGAACTTCTCACTCACACCGGTGCGTCGACCCTTGACGATGATGTCCATAGGACCCCCTTCATCGCGTGGCCGTCGGAAGACGACGGCCAGGCTGGCTCTGCGTCCCTTCCGCCGTCAGGGGGGCGGGAGGGGTGTCGCGCTAGCCCCCTTCCGCTTGTGCCCCCGTCCTGTAGGGGGCACGGCTCGGTTGGAGATGCGTATACCCACCGGAGGGGGTGTCATCACGCGTACCAGGGGCGTGATTGGCGAAGACCGCCGCGGTGGAGGAAAGGACAGCCGGGACAGACGGGACAGACGGGGCGGGTCGCCCCCCGATGAACCGCAGGCGTCCCGGGGCCGCGGCGGGAAGGCACGCGGCGGGGACGCGGGGGATCGTCTCCGGGGGTTCGCCGTTGGCGAACCCCCGGACGATGGGATGCCACCCGTCCGGCCGACCTGGTCTTCGTCCCCACATCCGCCTGCTGAGAGTGTCGCCGCTCTTGTACGCGACTACTGCTCTTCTCCCTGTCATGAGGGACATCTGGACCCTCCGCGGGGCAGGGCTTACCTCTAAGGCGCACCGTGATCGGTCGACGAAAAGTCGCCTTACGTGGGCCGTTTCGCCTGCGCCTGGCATCGGCTTGCCGGAGCGGCTCCCCGGTGTTCCCGGGAGCTCGCAGACTCCGACGCAACCACGGACCCGGACGGGTGCCATACCGTGACCGTAACCTGTCCTGGCGAGGATGTCAGGTAGCAGCCACCCTCCCAACTCATCGGTAACTGACTCAAACCCCTTCGTACATGGACTTTTCACCTGTTCACGAGGGTTCGTAAAACCTTCTTGCACCACCCGCCTCCTCCTCCCGGGAAGGACCTCCGCCAGAGCCGGGCAGGCGTTCGAGGAGAACCACCGCGCCCGCCACGGGAATCCCGCGGGCCCGCAGGGCACGGGTCGCCTCGGCCACCGTGGCGCCCGTGGTGAGGACGTCGTCCACCACGACCGCGGCTCCCCCGGCTTCCGCGCCGGGGCCAGCGCCGAGGGCCCGGGGAAGCGGACGGTCCGCGACCAGGGTGCCCGCCCGGTTGGCCAGGCGCTCGTCCCGCCCCAGGCCTGCCTGGCGCCGGGGACGGCCCCGATAGCGCAGCAGCGGCGCCAGCCGCCCGGCGCCCGCTCCGCCCGCCTGCGCCAGGCAGGAGCGCGTCAGCCGGGTGACCGGTGCCCGGGGGTCTCCCGGCGGGCCCCGCCCGGGCACGGGGACGAGCAGGGTGTCCGGACGGGCCAGGCCGGACGCGGTGTGGGCGGCGGCCAGCCACCCGCCCAGGGGCGCGGCCAGGGCGTCGGCACCGCCCTCCTTGTAGGTGAGCAGCACCCCTCGGTGGCGTCCGGCGTAGGGCCCGACCGCCCAGACGGGCGGGCAGCCCGGCCTGGGCGCGCAGCGGTGGGGGCGGCGCCGCAGCGCGGTGAGGCAGTGCGCGCACAGCGGCCCCGAGGGTCCCGAGCACGCCGCGCACGGCTGGGGCAGGAGCAGGTCGAGCAGCGCGCCGAGTATCCACCGCAGCACGCCGGTGGGGTGTGTCCGTTCTTCCATACCTCAAGGCTGGGCGTCCGAGACGGCCCCCGCCAGCCCCTTCTCGGACCTGTGGACAACGCCCCCGAAGACCTCCTCCGCGCCCCTCACCGGCTCCCGCTCCGGTCCCGGTACCGCGGTTCCGTCACCGGGAGCCGCCCGGGCCGCGCGGTCAGCGGATGATCGACACGATGCGGCAGCAGGCCCGGGCCAGGCCGGGGTCGCCCGAGATGACGCCCCTGGCCTCGGCCTCCTCGGGTTCGATTCCCCGCACGCACAGCCGCCAGGCGGTCTCGAAGTCCCAGCGCACGGCCGCCGCGGGCGGGCCGGAGTCCCCCGCGGCGTCGGGGGACAGCGACCACCCGGTCCCGGTCCGGGTGACGGTCCACTCGCCGCCGTCCGGGCCGTCCACGGCCACGCCCACCCGCGTTCCGGTCCGCGCCGGGGCGTCGCGCAGGGTGTGAGGCAGCGCGCGCATGAACGTGTCGAGCACGATGGAGCCCGCGGGCCCGGGGTCGGTGGCCCGCCCGGCGGCGTGCCGGATCTGCTGCCGGTGGGCCCAGTTCTCGGTGAGTTCACGGGCGCAGTCCAGCCAGACCGGCGCCGGGTCGGCGCCCGCCCAGGAGACGGCGACGCCCGGGGCGTGCGGGTCGGCGGAGCGCCAGAGCCGCACGAGCTCGCGTCCGGTCATCTCCAGTGTCTGGACCAGCGCCTGCGGGCTGATCCTGGCGGTGGCCCGCACCCACTCCTGGTTGTTGCGGTGGATGAACGCCGCCAGCGGCTCCCCGGGCGCCGGAGCCGGGGCGGCCCGGTAGCGGTCGCGCATCCCAGCGATGCGCCAGTAGTCGTCGCCGAGCAGGTGGGCGGCCACATCGCGCGCGCTCCACCCGGTCACGGCCTCGGTCTGCCACTCGTCGGGGGTGAGGCCGCGCAGGAGCGCGAGGAGGTCCTCCCGCTCCCCCGAGAAGTGGGGGCGCGCGTCGATCGGTGTACCCAGCCGGGTCAGGTCGTCCATGGCGCCACCATTCCAGGCCTGCCCGCCGGGCGCACCCCTGTTTCGCCGGGGGCGCGGCCGGGGTCCGGCCGCGCCCGCGACGCCTCAGCCCGGGAAGGCCGGTGAGCCGCCCTCCACGACGCTCTGCCAGTTCAGCGGGTCGCTGGACACCCAGATGTTGCCGTCGTCCGAACCGGCCACCAGGGGCTGGCCAGGGGCTCCGGAGACGGTCACCATGCTGGCGACGGGGGTTCCTGCGCTGGCGGGCGGCGTACCGCCGTCCAGCGACACCAGGAGGGCCTGGCTGGTACCGCCCTCGCGGGTGCCGAGCACGACCAGTTGGTCGCCCGAGCGCCAGGAGATGTCGGTGACGTCCTCCAGCTCGCGGGCCAGGGTCACGAACGACTCGACGGAGACCTGGCCGTCGGCGTCCTCCACCACGCGCCCCACCTGGAGCGAGCGGCGCCCGTCCACCTCGGTCACCACCGCGGCGCGGGTGCCGTCCCGGGAGATCTGGAACTGCACCAGCGGCCTGTCGCGCAGGTCGGACACGTCCACGCGGACCACTTCGTGGCCGTCGCGCAGCAGCCACAGCTGTGTCGGGCCCGGGGAGGGCGGCGGCCCGTTGAGGTTGGGGCTCTCGGCGTCGGAGTCCTCCCGCGCCTCCTCGGCTTCCCCACCGTCCTCCTCGTCGACCTCCTCGACCACCCACAGGTCGCCGTTGACGTCCCAGGACAGCTCTGTGAAGACCCCGTCGGCCAGGACCTCCCGGACGGCGGCGCCGGGGGAGGCCTCGCTCGTGACGACCCGGCGGCCGCCCGTGGTGACCCCGGCGACGGTCTGCTCGTCCAGCGACACCGCGAACCTGCCCACGGGCACCTCGCCCGATCCCAGTGGGCCGGGCACCGGCTCGCCGCTGCCGAAGGTGTCGGTGTCCCAGTCCGAGGCCGCCCACAGCTGGCCCTCGTGGGAGTAGTAGACGTGGACGCCGGGCGAGGTCGCGCCGGGACTGACCTCCGACCAGTAGGTGCTGCCCGGGCGCGGCCGGTCGGCGCTCTCGCCCTCGGCCCCGGGGAAGTCCACCTCGTTGCCGTTCACCCGCAGCGTGAACTCCTGGATCTCCGGCAACTGGCGCAGGGTCCAGGCGATCTGGGCGCCCATGCCGAACTCGTCGGCCTGGCCGGGGGCGGTCACGCTGACGGCGACCCGGTCCTCGTCCACCTCCACCTCGGGATCGGAGTCCTCGGAGAAGGAGGAGTGCACGGAGGGGTCCAGCCAGGCGCTTGGGCCGCGGACGAGCCTGCGCAGCAGGCGCTCGGTGAGCTCGTCGTTGCTGACGGGCAGGTAGACCGGGTCCGGGACCAGGGCGTTCTCGTCGGGGTTGAAGTAGTACAGGTTGAACGGGCGGTGGGTGCGCTCCAGGTCGAGCTGGCTGAGGACGAGCTCGTCCGGCAGGCTCTGGATGCGCCACTCGCCCTCGGGGTCCCCGTCCTCCCGGGCCAGGACGAAGGCCTCGTCGAGCAGGCGGCCGGAGTCGCCGGAGACGTACCTGCCGTCCTCGTCGATCGTGGCCACCAGCGAGCTGCGCATCCGCACAGTGGCGGTGAGCCCGTCTCCGCTGATCGTGGTGTCGAGGTCGACGGTGTCGTGGCCGGGGAAGACCTTGACCGTCCCGTCCGGGCTCCACGACTGGTCCGTGCTCGACAGCATGTAGCTGCGGGCGGCCTCGTAGTCCTGCTCGAAGCTGCCCATGTCCTTGAGGAAGTCGCTGACCAGGCCCTCCGGCGCCACGCCCTCCTGGGGTCCGGCGGGCAGCAGGCGCACGTAGCCGCTGTAGGGGTCGCCCTCGGACTCGTTGCCGTCGCTGGCCACCACAGGGCCGGTGGTGGGGACGGTCGCGCAGGCCGCCATGGACACGGCCGCCACGGCCGCGGCCAGGCAGGCGCGCGCGGCGCGGCCGAACCGGTGCGGTGTCCTCACAGCTTCTCCTCGTCCTCGCGCTGCTCGGCGCGTACGGCGGCCGCGCCCTCCTCCGTGGTGTCCGCGCCGTTCCTGGCCGGCACCTTCTCCGCGCGTACGGCGCCGTTGCCGTTCTCGGCCTTGTCGGCGAAGGCGGTGTAGGTGCGGCCCAGCGCGAACTCCGGCGGCACCAGCGGCAGTGGGGAGCCGCGCAGCTCGCTGCCGGAGCGGCGCGGCAGGGACAGCCGGAACTGGGAGCCCTGGCCGGGCTGCCCCCACGCCTGGAGCCAGCCGCCGTGCAGGGTGGCGTCCTCCTTGGCGATGGAGAGTCCGAGGCCGGTGCCGCCGGTGGTGCGCACCCGGGCCGGGTCGGCGCGCCAGAAGCGGTCGAAGCACAGGTGCTCCTCCCCCTCCTTGAGGCCCACCCCGTAGTCGCGCACGGCCACGGCGACCGAGTCGCGGTCGCAGGCGGCGGTGACCACCACGTCGCGGCCCTCGCTGTGCTCGATCGCGTTGACCACCAGGTTGCGCAGGATGCGGTTGATGCGGCGGCCGTCGTACTCGGCGGTGCAGGGCTCGGTGGGCAGGCGCAGCACGACCTTGATGCCGCGCCGCTCGGCGATCTGCTCGGCGTCGCCGACGGCCTTCATGACGGCGTCGCGGATGTCGAGCGACTCGGTGCCGAGGGTGGCGGCCCCGGCGTCGTGGCGGCTGATCTCCAGCAGGTCGGAGAGGAGTTCCTCGAACCGCTCCACCTGGCTCTGCAGGAGCTCGACCGAGCGGCGCATGGTGGGGTCGAGCTCCTCGCGCTCGTCGAAGAGCACGTCCCCGGCCATCTTGATGGTGGTCAGGGGGGTGCGCAGCTCGTGGGAGACGTCGGAGACGAACTGGCGCTGGAGCTTGGACAGCTCCTCCAGCTCCTGGATCTTCTCCTGGAGGTTGCCAGCCATGTCGTTGAAGGACAGGGCCAGCCGGGCGAGGTCGTCCTCGCCGTGCACGGCCATGCGTTCGGTGAGGTCGCCCGAGGAGAGGCGTTCGGCGGACTGGGCGGCCGAGCGGACCGGGCTGACCACCTGCCGGGTGATGACGAAGGCGATCAGGCCCAGGAGGATGACCAGCAGCACGCCCACCAGACCGACCGTGCCCTGGACCAGGTCGAGGATCTGCTGCTCGTGCTGGAGCGGGAAGATGTAGTACAGCTCGTAGGCGCGCGTGAGCTGCGCGCCGACCACCAGCGCGGGCTCCTCCCCCCGGTCGGTGGTGATGCGCGTGTACGTGTGGTACTGCTGCTCGTCCACCTCGGACTCGTGGACCTGGTTGATGAGCCGCTGCGGGACGCTGCCCTCGCCGGTGGCCCAGCCGACCTCGCCGCCCACCGAGGGCAGGATGACCACGCTGTACAGCCCGGTGTCGCCGCTGCGGCTGGTGAGCTCGTTGGCCAGGTTGTACATGAGCCGGTTGCGGTCGCCCGACTCGTTCTCCTGGAGTTCGGCCGACGCGTAGTTGAGCCCGGCGCGGTGGTCGGTGACGGCCGTGGAGATCTTGGCGTCGAGCAGGCCGCCGCGCACCTGGGAGACGAGTACGTATCCCAGGCCCACCATGACCACCAGGGAGAGCACCAGGGTGGTGGAGATGACCCGCAGGTGCAGCGAGCGGCGCCAGTTGCTGTGGACGCCGCGCACCAGGGCGCGGGCGGCGCGCTGGGCGAGCGCGTAGGAGCGGGTGAGCCCGGTGCCGCCGTCGCGCCAGCGACCTCGGGCCGCGGGCGGCCCGGAGGGCGGGATCTGCGTGTCGGAGGCGGTCCCCCGCTCCTCCTCTGGTGTGGCTGCGGTCATGTGCGGCTCGGGAGGATCAGGCGGTTCCGGCCTTGTAGCCGACGCCGCGGACGGTCACGACGACCTCGGGGTGCTCCGGGTCCTTCTCGATCTTGGCGCGCAGGCGCTGGACGTGGACGTTGACCAGGCGGGTGTCGGCGGCGTGCCGGTAGCCCCAGACCTGCTCCAGGAGCACCTCGCGGGTGAAGACCTGGCGCGGTTTGCGGGCCAGGGCGACCAGGAGGTCGAACTCCAGCGGGGTGAGGCTGATCTGCTCCCCGTCGCGGCGCACGGCGTGCCCGGCGACGTCGATGGTGATGTCCCCGATCTGGAGCACCTCGGGCGCGGGCTCCTCGGTGCGGCGCAGGCGCACGCGGACGCGGGCGACGAGCTCCTTGGGCTTGAAGGGCTTGACGATGTAGTCGTCGGCGCCCGACTCCAGCCCGAGGACGATGTCGATGGTGTCGCTCTTGGCGGTGAGCATCACGATGGGCACGCCGGACTCGGCGCGGATCTGACGGCAGACGTCGATCCCGTCGGCGCCGGGGAGCATCAGGTCGAGGAGGACCAGGTCGGGCTTGGTCTCACGGAAGGCCTCCAGGGCCTTGTCCCCGTCGTGCACGAACGAGGGCTCGAACCCCTCTCCGCGCAGAACGATGCCCAGCATCTCAGCGAGGGCGAGGTCGTCGTCGACAACCAGTACACGTCCCTTCATCGGTGCGTCCGGCGCCGGGCGTCGGACCCGCGCGGGCGGGTACGGCGGCGCCTACTCCTCTCTCTGAAAACACTCAAGCGGCATGAACGTTCGGTGCGCCCCCAGACGCGGGGAACTGCTTCGTCCTCCCCCCACCTTGCCATCTTCGGGCGGGATCGGAAGAGTGGTCGGTGTTTTTCGGTCCGTGGGAACCGTTTCGGCCTGCGGCGCGTCGACCCTGGTGACCTGGCACGCGAACCTTCGCGACTCGGCCGGTTGGTAACAGAAAGCATACAAAAGGAATGAAGTGGGTCGGTTGCGCCTGCATACGCCCGAACAACGCGGGCACCGGTGGAACCGGCGGGTAGGTTGGTTGACCAGAGGCCGAAAACCGCGGAAGCGTGCTCGCGCAGCGTGACCGAACCCCATGGAGGGCGGGGCAGATGACCCAGGAGGACGACCACCGGGACACGTCGGGCAACCCCCCGGGCGGACCGGGCGGCGGCGGGGCTCCCGAGGCCGCTCCCCCGCCCGCGCCCGGCGGATGGGCCGCCCCCGGCCAGGAGGGTCATTCCTCCGCCTCCTCCGCGCCCTCCGGTGCAGGGCCGGGCTCCGGGCCCGCCGGTCAGGCGCCCCAGGGGCAGCCGGGCTTCGCCCCTCCCGAACAGGCTCCCGGGTACGGGCAGCAGCACTACGGGCAGGAGCCCTCGGGGCAGCAGCCCGGCTACGGACAGTACGGGCAGCACTCCTCCGGCCGGCAGCCGTCCCACGGCGGCGGTTACGGACAGCAGCCCGCCTACGGGCACCCGCCGGGTCACGGCCAGTACGGCCACGGCCAGCAGGCGCAGTGGCAGCAGTCCGGATACGGTCAGCAGCCGGGCTACGGACAGTACGGCCAGCAACCCGGTTACGGACAGCCCGGATACGGAGCACCGGCCGGATACGGCCAACAGCCCCCCTACGGGCAGCCGCGCGCGCCGAAGCCGGGCGTGGTCGCGCTCCGGCCCATGACGCTCGGGGACATCTACAACGGGGCGTTCAGCCTCATCCGCAACAACCCCAAGACCACCGTCGGCCTCACGCTGGTGGTCATGGCGGTCGCGAGCATCGTCAGCTCGGTCGGCGCCGGCGCGTACCTGTCCGACTACGGGGCCTTCCTCGACCAGATGATGGCCGACCCCGCGTCGCTCGACCCCAACGACCCGCTCCCGTTCAGCGGCTGGTCAGTAGTCGCCAACTACGCCGGGACTCTGCTGACCCAGGCCGGGATCATCCTGGTCACCGGCCTGCTAACGGCCGTGGTCGGCATGGCGGTCCTCGGCCGCAAGCTCAGCCCGTCCGAGGCGTGGGCCGCCGTCAAGGACCGTATCGGGGCCGTCGTCGGGCTGGCGCTGCTGCAACTGCTGATCTTCTTCGCGCTCTCCATGGTCATCGTCGTGGTGGGGTTCGTCGGCCTGTTCCTGGGCGTCTTCGTGGCCGTCTCCAGCAGTCAGGGGCTGGGGATCGCCATCGTCATCGCCTCGGTGGTGCTGGGCATCATCGGCGGCATCGCCCTGATGGCGTGGATCTACATCCGCATCTACTTCGCCATGCCGGTCGTGGTGCTCGAACGCGTCGGCGTGGGCGCGGCCCTCGCCCGCTCCTGGCGGCTGACGCAGGGCAGGTGGTGGCGGACCTTCGGCATCGCTCTGCTGGCCTTCCTCCTGATGGTCCTTGTCAGCAGCCTGCTGAGCACGCCCTTCGGCGTCGTCTCCGCCGTCTTCGTCTTCGTCGCGCCCGGCGCGACCTGGGCCGCGGTCGCCTCGGGCGCGGTCGTCTACGTGGGGACGGTCATCGCCTCCGCGATCACCACGCCCTTCACCGTGGGCGTGACCACCCTGCTCTACGTGGACGCCCGGATGCGCAGCGAGGGCCTGGACCTGAAGCTGCACCAGGTGGCCCAGGCGGGCTACGAGGCGGGCCCGGAGATCTACCTGCCGGAGCCGCGGACGTGAGTGCGCCCGCCGTCGGGGAGGTGACCCGCGAGGAGGGACAGCGGCGCGCCGTCGAGGAGCTGAGCGATCCCCTGTACGGGGAACAGGAGCCCTCGCTGTGGGACCGCTTCCTCTCCTGGCTCGACGAGCTGCTCGGGGAACTGGTCTCCCGGGCGCCGGACGCCCTCGGCGGCTGGACGGTCCTCGGACCGCTGCTGGTGGTCGTCGCGGTCCTGCTGGTCTGGCTGGTGTTCTGGCTGCGCCCGACCCGCGGCCGTCGCGCGGGCGCGCCGGTGCACGAGGGCGCGCCGCTGGACGCGGCCGACCACCGGGCCGCCGCCGACCGGCACGAGGAGGCGGGTGAGTTCGCCGCCGCCGTCACGGAGAGGCTGAGGGCCGTCAGCGTGGACCTGGAGGAGCGGGCGATCATCACCCCGCGCGCGGGGCGCACCGCGACCGAGCTGGCCGCGGAGGCCTCCGCCGTGCTGACCGCCGAAGCCGAGGGGCTGAGCGAGGGCGCGCGGATCTTCAACGAAGTGGCCTACGGCGACCGCCCGGCCACCGCCGAGTCCGCGCGCCTCCTGCGCGAGCTGGACACGCGGCTCAGGGCCGCCCGGCCCGTCGGGGAGGTGAGCCGATGACGGCCACCGCGCCCCCGCACTCCCCCGGCCGCGCGCCGTCCCGGGAGGAGCCGCGCGCCCTGCGTGTGTGGCGCTCGGTCCGGGTCCCGGCAGCCGTGGTGGCCGCGCTCGTCACGGTCTCGGTACTGCTGTCGCTGGGCAGCGAGCAGTTCCCCACCGGCCACCTGGAGCCCGGTTCCATCGACCCGGACGGCACCCGGGCGCTGGTGAACGTGCTGGAGGAGGACCGCGACGTGCACGTGGTGCGCTCCTCCGCCGCCGCCGAGGAGGCCGTGGCCGACGCCGGGGGCGACGCCGTGCTCGCCGTCTTCCTGGACCACCGCCTGCTCCCCGAGGAGCTGGAGACCCTGGCCGCGCTCGACGTGGACACCGTCCTGGTGCGGCCGTCCACGCAGTCCCTGGAGGCGTTCGCCCCCGGGGTGACCATGACCGGCCGGGAGGAACCGGAGAGGTTCCCCGACCCGGAGACCCCCTACGCCCCCGAGTGCGGGCTGTCGGCCGCCGAGGCCGCGGGCGAGGCCTACCTCGCCGGTGAGCTGTACACGGCCGGGTCCGATGCGCGGGCCGTGGGCTGCTACCCCGGCGGGAGCGGCGACGCCCTGGTCCGGGTGGAGCGGGAGGGTTCCGCGACGACCGTGCTGGGCACCGGCGGGCCGCTGACCAACACCGAGCTCTCCGCCGGGGGCAACGCCGCACTGGCGATGAACCTCCTGGCCGCCGAGGACGTGGTGTGGCTGCGCCCCGACCCGCCCCAGCAGGAGGGCGGCTCGGGGCTGTGGGAGCTGCTGCCGCTGGGCCTGCGCTGGTCCCTGGTTCCGCTGGTGGCCGCGCTGGCGCTGCTCGCCCTCTGGAGGGGGCGCCGGATGGGCGCCCTGGTGCCCGAGTCGCTGCCCGTGGTGGTGCGCGCCTCGGAGACCACCGAGGGGCGTGCGGGGCTGTACCAGTCGCGCAGGGCCCGGGACCGGGCCGCGGCCGCGCTGCGGTCGGGGTTCCTGGACCGGGTCGCGCCCAAGCTCGGCCTGGGCGCGGACGCCGCGCCCGACGCGGTCGTGGCGGCGGTCGCCTCGCGGACCGGTGACGACCCCGCCCACCTGCGGTCCCTGCTCCACCCCGGGCACCCCGACCCGTACGCGGGCGACGACGACACGCTGGTCAGGCTCGCCGACGAACTCGACGAGCGCGCCCGGAGGCTCCGGTGACCCCGAGCCGCGGGGACCAGCGACCGACCACTGAGGTATCGAGAGAGGTAGACGGCACGTGAGCGCCTTCACACCCGAGGCACTGCCATCAGCCGACGAGGCGCGCGCGGCCCTGGTCGCCCTGCGCCGCGAGGTCGCCAAGGCGGTCGTGGGCCAGGACGAGACGGTGACCGCGATGGTCGTGGCGCTGCTGTGCCGCGGCCACGTGCTGATGGAGGGCGTGCCCGGCGTCGCCAAGACGCTGCTGGTGCGCACCCTCGCGGCGGCGCTGTCCCTGGACCACAAGCGGGTGCAGTTCACCCCGGACCTGATGCCGGGCGACGTGACGGGCTCGCTGGTCTACGACCAGCACACCGCGAAGTTCGAGTTCATGGAGGGGCCGGTCTTCACCAACCTGCTGCTCGCGGACGAGATCAACCGGACCCCGCCCAAGACCCAGGCTTCGCTGCTGGAGGCGATGGAGGAGCGCCAGGTGACCGTGGAGGGCAGGCCGTCCGCGCTGCCCGACCCGTTCATGGTGGCAGCCACCCAGAACCCGGTGGAGTACGAGGGCACCTACCCGCTGCCCGAGGCCCAACTGGACCGGTTCCTGCTCAAGGTGACCGTCCCGCTGCCCGAGCAGGCGGCCGAGGTGGAGATGCTGGGCCGCCACGCGGCCGGTTTCGACCCGGGCGACCTGGCCGCGGCCGGGGTCACGGCGGTGGCGGGCGCAGCGGAGCTGCGCGCGGCCCGGCTGGCCGTGGAGCGCGTGCGGGTGGCGCCCGAGGTCCTGGGCTACATCGTGGACCTGTGCCGGGCCACCCGGCAGTCGCCGTCCCTCCAGCTGGGCGCGTCCCCGCGCGGCGCCACCGCGCTGCTGCGCACAAGCAGGGCGTGGTCGTGGCTGTCGGGCCGCGATTACGTCACCCCCGACGACGTGAAGGCGCTGGCCAAGGGCACGCTGCGGCACCGGATCTCGTTGCGCCCCGAGGCCGAGCTGGAGGGGGCGACCACCGACGGAATCCTGGACGGTGTGCTCTCCTCCGTCCCGGTGCCGCGCTGATGGTGGTCACCGGCCGGGCGGTGCTGCTGGCGCTGGCGGCCACGGTCGCGGTGGCGCTGTCCGGCCTGATCGGAGCGGCGGCCGCGGCCGCGGCCCTGGGTGTGCTGGCGGCGCTGCTCGCCCTGGACGTCGTGCTGGCGGCGAGCCCCGAGGCGGTGCTGCTGTCCCGGGAGGGCGACACGTCGCTGCGCCTGGGCGACTCGGCGACGGTGTACGTGACCGTCGCCAACCCCACGCGGCGGGCGCTGCGGGGGTCGGTGCGCGACGCCTGGCCGCCGAGCTCGCACGCCGCGCCGCGCAGCCGGCCGCTGCGGGTACCGGCCGGGGAGCGGCGCCGGGTGAGGACCGTCCTGACCACGACGCGGCGCGGCGACGCCCGGGCCGCGGGCGTGACCGTGCGCAGTCTGGGGCCGCTGGGGCTGGCGGGCAGGCAGCGGACGCTGCCCGCGCCGTGGACCGTGCGCACGCTGCCGCCCTTCCACAGCAGGCGCCACCTGCCGGGCAAGCTGTCCCGGCTGCGCGAGCTGGAGGGGCAGCACACGGCGATGGTGCGCGGGCAGGGCAGCGAGTTCGACTCCCTGCGCGACTACGTGCCCGGCGACGACGTGCGCTCGATCGACTGGCGGGCCACGGCCCGCGGCGACGGGGTGGTGGTGCGCACGTGGCGGCCCGAGAGGGACCGGCGCATCCTCATCGTGCTGGACACCGGGCGCACGTCGGCCGGGCGGGTGGGCGACACCCCGCGCCTGGACCACGCCATGGACGCCGCGCTGCTGCTGGCCGCGCTGGCGGGCAGGGCGGGCGACCGGGTGGACTTCCTGGCCTACGACCGGCGCACGCGCGCGCAGGTGCGCTCGTCGGGCAAGGGCGGCCAGCAGGTGGGCCGGATCGTGGAGGCCATGGCGCCGCTGGAGGCGGAGCTGGTGGAGTCCGACCCGGCGGGCCTGGTGGGGACGGTCCTGGGCACTCAGGGGCGGGCCCGGCGGCTGGTGGTGCTGCTGACCGACCTGAACGCGGCGTCGCTGGAGGAGGGGCTGCTGCCGAGGCTGCCCGTGCTCACCTCCCGGCACCTGCTGCTGGTCGCCGCGGTCAACGATCCGGCGGTGGAGCTGATGGCCGCCGAGCGGGGCAGCGCGGACGCGCTGTACCGGGCGGCCGCCGCGGAGCGGACGCTGGGCGAGCGGCGTCGGGTGACCGCCGAGCTGCGCCGGATGGGCGTGGAGGTGGTCGACGCCGACCCCGAGCACATCGCGCCCGCGTTGGCGGACGCCTACATCAACCTCAAGGCGCAGGGCAGGCTGTAGGCCCGGGCCTCCCGCTTTCACCGTCCGGGTGCCGCCCCGTCGGGGCGACACCCGGACGTGCAGTATGGAGGGCATGGTCCCTCCCCCCGACTCCCATGGCAACGCCTCCACCGGCGCTGTCCACGGCCAACTGATCCAGGTGCGCGACATCCACGGCGGCGTGACCCTCCACGCGCCCGCTCCCGCGGCGCCACCGCTCGCCGACGTGTCCCTGGACCCGCCGCGCCCGGCGACGGCCGTACGGGGACGTGAGGAGCTCCTGGAGGTCCTCGGCGGGGAGATGGAGGCCGGTGCGCCGGTTCCGCACGTGCTGACCGGGCCGGGCGGGTTCGGCAAGACCACGGTGGCGGCGGCGCTGGCCGAGCGGGCGCGTCGCGAGGGGTGGACGGTGTTCTGGGTCCGGCCCGGGAGCGTGGCGTCGAGCATGGTCGAGGCCGCCGTGGAGGCGGGCGGCTCCCGGCAGGAGGCCGAACGGGTGAAGGGGTCTCGCCGCCAGGCGGCCCGGTGGGTGTGGCGGCACCTGGACGCGGCGGCGCGGCCGTGGCTGCTGGTGATCGACAACGCAGACCGGACCGAGGAGCTGGACCCGGAGAACCGGCCCGGTGACCAGTTGGGGTGGATGCGGGCGAGTCCGGGCGGGTTCGTGCTGGTGACCAGCCGGGTGGGCGACCCCGCGCAGTGGGCGCCCGCGCGGGTGCACCGGATCGGGGAGCTGGAGGGGTCGGCGGCGTCCGAGGCGCTTGCCGACCACGCGGGGGCGGGCGGTGCGGCCGTGCTCGCGGGCGCGGAGGAGCTGGCCCGGCGGTTGGGCGGGGTGCCGCTGGCCCTGTCGCTGGCCGGGCGGATCCTGGCCACGCACCGGGTGCTGTTCCCGGACGCGCACGCGCTGCTGGCGCGGCTCGACGAGGGCGTGGGCGCCCTGGACGAGCTGGCGGCGCCCTTCGTCACCGGTGGCGACGTCGAGCGCGGACTGCTGTCGGGGGTGTGGGAGCTGTCCCTGCGGCTGGTGGAGGAGCGCGAGCCCAGGGCGGTGCCGCTGTTGAAGCTGTTGGCGGTGCTGGGTCCCGACGCCAGTGAGGTTCCGCTGCGCAGGCTGCCGCTGTCGGAGCTGGACGGCGGGATGCTGGGCTCCCCGACCGACGCGGACCTGGCCAGGGCGGTGAACGCGCTGGTGGTGCACGGTCTGGTCTCGGTCGTCTCCTCCCAGGGGGAGACCGCGCTGCGGCTGCACCCGCTGGTGTCGGAGACCGTGCGCGCCGGGTTCGGGGAGGAGGACTTGGAGCTGGTCAACGAGGCGGAGCGGCTGCTCGCCTGGCAGCGCGACCGGGATCTGGGCTTCGAACTCCGCGCCCACGCGGCCGTCACCGACCTCCTCCGGTCGCGGTCCCACGTGGGTCCCTCCGTCATCGACAGCATGACCTCCGGAGCCCGCAGCCTGATGCTGCTCAGCTTCATCGACGAGGCCCTCGGCGTCCTCGAATCAGTGGTGGCGGAAGCGGTGGAGGCGCCGGGAGCCTCCCACCCCTCCACCCTCCGGGCCAGACACGCGCTGGGCGATGCTCTGCGTGAGCAGGGGCGCATCGAGGAGGCCGAGGAGGTCTACCGGTCGGTGTACCGCGAGCGCGAATCCGTGCTCGGGCCCTCGCACGACGAAACCCTGAGCACACGGCACCAGTTGGCCCTGATGACCGGGCTCCGGGGTGACCTGGACACCGCCGAGGAGGAATTCCGTGCCGTCTGGGATGCCTACGGGGGGAGGGACGAGCGTCAGAGTGCCCTGTACGCGTTGGAGAACCTGTCCTACGTCCGCATGACCAGAGGCGACCTGGACACCGCAGAGGAGGGTTTTCGGCGGGTCCGTCGAACCCGGGCACGCACACTGGGCGAGCGGCACCCGCAAACGGTCACGGCCGACTACCACCTGGCGCGGGTCGCCGCCACGCGCGGAGACCACGCAGCGGCGGTCGAGATGTTCGGCCGCGTGGTCGAAACGCGAACGTCACTGCTGGGCGAGGACCACCCCAGCACTCTGCTGGCGTTGGAGCAGAGGGAGGCGTCCCTCCAGCAACTCCACGAGGGATGACACCGCCGTACCCGTCAGGCCGTGACCAGTCGGAGTAGTCTCGCCCACTCCCGCGCGCCGACGCCCAGCATCGCGTGCTCACGGTTCCGGGTGTCCCGCACCAGCACCACGGGGCGGTCTGTGAACGCCACCTCGACGCATCCACCGCCCTCGAAGGAGCTGTGACTGCTCTTGAACCACGCGGGACCGGTGAAGGCGGCCTCGAGACAGTCGTGCGCGAAGCTGCTGTGGCTGCTCTTGAACCAGCGCGGGGATTCGGTGTCCATGGCCCGGATGATGGCACGACACCGCCCACCCGGCCAGCCCGTGGCCGCAGGCGGCCAGAGACCGGATACCCCGCCCCCGCGCAAGCACCGGCCAGTGACCGCAGGCGGCCACTGCCGGTGCGGGGGCCGCACGCGCCGGGACAGGCCCTCAGGCCACCGGGACGGCGGCGGGGGCGTTCTCCAGGTCTCCGGTCTCGCCCTCCTGGTAGGCCTTCTTTCCCACCGTGAACACGTAGACCAGGAACAGCGCCTCCGCCAGCACGCCGACGCCCAGCGCCACCGGGATCGGGATGACCCCGGCCGCGGCGTTGCCGGTCACCACGCCCTCGATGATCCCGGAGACGAACAGCACCGCCACCAGTCCCAGGGCCACCGCGATGGCGGCGCGCCCCTCCTCGCCCAGGGCGCGCATGCGGGTGCGGTCGCCGGGCGCGATGATCGTCCACCCCAGCTTGAGGCCCACCCCGCCCGCGACGAAGACGGCGGTCAGCTCCAGCAGCCCGTGCGGAAGCAGCAGACCGAAGAACACGCCGCCCTGGCCGTGGGCGAGCATGATCCCCGCGGCGACGCCCACGTTCACCGCGTTCATCAGCAGCACCGCCAGGGTCGGCAGCCCCAGGGCCACGCCGTAGATGATGGCCTGCGCCGAGACCCACGCGTTGTTGGTCCACACCTGGGCGGCGAACGAGCCCCGGGGGTTCTCCATGTAGTAGTTCGCGAAGTCGTGGTCGACGTACTGGGCCATGAAGTCCGGCGTACCCAGGGCGTGCAGCACGTCGGGCTCGGACACGATCCACAGGGCGGTGACCGCCGCGATCGCGACCATGCCCGCGCTGGTGCCGATCCACCACCACCGCAGCCGGTACAGCACCGCCGGGAAGACGCGGGTGAAGAACCCGCCGACGTCGCGCCAGGCGGAGGCGTGCGCGCCGGTCACCGCGGAGCGGGCCCGGGCCACCAGCGCGGAAAGCCTGCCCACCAGCGCCGGGTCCTGCCCGGAGGAGCGCACCACCGACAGGTGGGTGGACACCCGCTGGTAGAGCTCGACGAGTTCGTCGATCTCCTCACCGTCCAGCGAGCGGCGCCCGCGCACCAGTCGGTCCAGCCGTTCCCACTCGGCGGCGTGTGCCGCGGCGAACACGTCGATATCCACGCAAGGAACCCTATCCGCTTAGCGCGCGGCCCGGTTCCGGCGCCGGTTCGCGGTCCCCGGACCCGAGCCTCGGGTACGCGCTCCCGACTCCGCTGCGAACAGCCGCCCCAAGTGCCGGGTAATGTCGGGACGACGGTTTCAGACAGCCCCGAGGGAGCGAGTGCTGGTGTCCTATCCCGGCAACGGCGACGCCCGCGCCGACGTGTACGGCGTGACACCTCTGGTCACGGGTGACGCCGTGGTGCTGGACCTGCGTCCGGCCGGTTTCGCCACCAGGGCCGCGGCTCTGGCCATCGACGCCCTGGTCCAGGTCATCGCCCTGATCGCGCTGGGCGTCCTGGTCACCTGGATCGGCAGGGACCTGGACCCCGCGATCACCGCGGCCGTGTCGCTGTCGAGCGTCATCCTGATCCTGGTCGGCTACCCGGCCGTCTTCGAGACCGTCTCCCGGGGGCGCTCCCTGGGCAAGATGGCCCTGGGCCTGCGCGTGGTCGGCACCGACGGTTCACCCGAGCGGTTCCGCCAGGCGCTGGGACGGGCGCTGGCCGCGTTCGTGGAGATCTGGCTGACGAGCGGCGTGGTCGCGCTGATCACGTCCATGATCAACCGCGACGGCCGCCGCGTGGGCGACTTCGTGGCCGGGACGGTGGTGGTGGAGGAGCGCGGCGGCAGGCCGCGCGAGGAGGTCGTCCCGATGCCCCCGCACCTGGCGGCGTGGGCGTCCGGCACCGAGCTGTCGCGGCTGTCCCCGGAGACCGCGGCGGCGGCGCGCCAGTACGTGCTCCGGTACGGGGAGCTGGCCGAGCACACCCGCCACGAGATGGGCGTCCGGCTGGCCGACGCGGTCGCCGCGCAGATCAGCCCGCCCCCGCCGCCGGGGACCACTCCGCCCTACTTCCTGGCCGCGGTGCTCGCCGAGCGCCGGCGCCGCCACGAGGCCGCCGCCCAGCGCGCCCGGCCCGGGCACCCGCAGGGCGGCCCCCAGCAGCAGTGGTACGGCCCGCACTCCTCCCGGTGAACCGGGCCGTCCGTCAGGCGTGCCAGGAGCGCAGGTAGGCCTCCTGCCCGGGGGTGAGCGCGTCGATGCGCACCCCCAGCGCGGCCAGTTCGAGCCGGGCCACCTCGGTGTCGGTCTCGGCGGGCACCTCCACCACGCCCGGTTCCAGGCCGGAAGCGTTTCGGGCCAGCCAGGCCGTGGTCAGGGCCTGCACGGCGAAGGACAGGTCCATCACGGCGGCCGGGTGCCCCTCGGCGGCGCCGAGGTTGACCAGGCGCCCCTCGGACAGCAGGAGCAGGCGGCGCCCGTCGGCCAGCACGTACTCGTCGGCCTGCTCGCGCACGCCCCGGTTGACCTCCACGGCCCGGCCCTCCAGGCCGTTCAGGTCGATCTCCAGGTCGAAGTGGCCTGAGTTGGCCAGGATCGCGCCGTCCCTCATCAGGTCCAGGTGCTCGGCGCGGACCACGTCGCGGTTGCCGGTGACGGTGACGAACACGTCCCCGGCGGGGGCCGCCTCCTCCATGGTGGTGACGGTGTAGCCCTGCATGACCGCGTCCAGGGCCTTGACCGGGTCGACCTCGGTGACGACCACACGGGCGCCCATGCCGCGGGCGCGTTCGGCGAGGCCGCGCCCGCAGTAGCCGAACCCGGCCACCACGACGGTGCGCCCGGCCAGCAGCGCGTTGGTGGCCCGCAGGATGCCGTCGATGGTGGACTGGCCGGTGCCGTACCGGTTGTCGAACATGCGCTTGGTGGCGGTGTCGTTGACCGCGACCATGGGCAGCCGCAGCTCTCCCTCAGCGCTCATCCGGCGCAGCCGGATCACGCCGGTGGTGGTCTGCTCGCAGCCGCCCAGTACGCCGTCGAGGAGGTCGGGGCGGGCCAGGTGGGCCGTGTTGACCAGGTCGCACCCGTCGTCGAGCAGCAGGTGCGGCCTCGACTCCAGGACCGTGACCAGGTTCCGGTCATAGGCCGCCGGGTCCATTCCGGCCCAGGCGTGGACCGAAACCCCGTACTCGGTGACCAGGGCGGCGGCGGTGTCGTCCTGTGTGGACAGCGGGTTGGACGCCGCCAGCCACACGCTCGCGCCGCCCGCGCGCAGGGCCCGCAGCAGGTTGGCGGTCTCGGCGGTCACGTGCAGGCACGCCGCCACGCGCAGGCCGTCCAGGGGTCGTTCGGCGGCGAAGCGCTCCCGCACGCTGCGCAGCACCGGCATGGAGCGCTCGGCCCAGTCCACGCGGCGGACCCCGGCCCCGGAGAGGCCGAGGTCCGCCACCTGGTGGGAGGGGAGTGTCATGTGCTGCCCGGCTCCTGCTCTCTCGGTCGGCGCGGCCCCGGGGGCCGCGTTCGGGCGCCCACGGGGTGCTGGAGGATTCGTAGGCGGGACTGCGAGCGCGACTGCGCCGCAGGCGTCCGTCGGGGGTGGTGGCGGGCGACGGTGTGGGCACGAGCCGCCGCACCGGAGAATCCGAAGGTTCCCGTGTTCGAGGCGCCCGAACGGGGAGGGGGCTCCGGCCGCAGGCCGTCCGTTGGGGGTGGTGGCGGGCGACGGGTGGGCGAAGCGGAGCGGAGCCCCGGGGAAACGCTGCCTAGTAGCGGTAGTGGTCGGGCTTGAAGGGGCCCGAGACGTCCACGCCGATGTAGGCGGCCTGCTCCTTGGTGAGCTGGGTCAGCTTGACGCCGAGCGCGTCCAGGTGCAGCCGGGCGACCTTCTCGTCGAGGATCTTGGGCAGCGTGTAGACGTCGGTCGGGTACTCGTCGGGCTTGGTGAACAGCTCGATCTGCGCGATGACCTGGTTGGTGAAGCTGTTGGACATCACGAAGCTGGGGTGGCCGGTGGCGTTGCCCAGGTTGAGCAGGCGGCCCTCGGAGAGCACCAGGACGGACTTGCCGTCGGGGAAGGTCCACTCGTGGACCTGCGGCTTGATCTCCTTCTTGACGACGCCGGGGACCTTGGCCAGGCCAGCCATGTCGATCTCGTTGTCGAAGTGGCCGACGTTGCCGACGATCGCCTGGTGCTTCATACGGGTGATCTGGTCGGCCATGATCACGTTGAAGTTGCCGGTGGTGGTGATGAAGATGTCACCGGTCTCCAGGACGTCCTCCAGGCGCGTGACCTGGTAGCCGTCCATGGCCGCCTGGAGGGCGTTGATGGGGTCGATCTCGGTGACGATCACGCGGGCGCCCTGGCCGCGCAGGGCCTCGGCCGCGCCCTTGCCGACGTCGCCGTAACCGCACACCACGGCGACCTTGCCGCCGATGAGCACGTCGGTGGCGCGCATGATGCCGTCCGGCAGCGAGTGGCGGATGCCGTACTTGTTGTCGAACTTGCTCTTGGTGACGGAGTCGTTGACGTTGATCGCGGGAAAGGCCAGGGTGCCGTCGCGGCGCATCTCGTACAGGCGCAGGACACCGGTGGTGGTCTCCTCGGTGACGCCCTGGATCCGCTCGGCGATCTGGGTCCACTTGGTGGCGTCGCGCTCCAGGCTGGCGCTGAGCAGGCGCAGCACGACGCCCATCTCCTCGCTGTCGGCGCTGTCGGGGTCGGGGACCGCGCCCTCCTTCTCGTACTCGGCGCCCTTGTGGACGAGCATGGTGGCGTCGCCGCCGTCGTCCAGGATCATGTTGGGGCCCTCGGCGCCCGGCCAGGTCAGCGCCTGCTCGGTGCACCACCAGTACTCCTCCAGGGTCTCGCCCTTCCAGGCGAAGACCGGGACGCCCTTGGGGTCCTCGGCGGTGCCGTCGGGGCCGACGACGACCGCGGCGGCGGCGTGGTCCTGGGTGGAGAAGATGTTGCAGCTGACCCAGCGCACCTCGGCGCCCAGGGCGACCAGGGTCTCGATGAGGACCGCGGTCTGGACGGTCATGTGCAGCGAGCCCATGATGCGCGCGCCCCGGAGGGGTTTGCTCTCCCCGTACTCGGCGCGGGTGGCCATGAGGCCGGGCATCTCGTGCTCGGCGAGCCGGATCTCGTCGCGTCCGAAGGCGGCCAGGGAGAGATCGGCGACCTTGAAGTCGAAAGCCATGCGTTCCTCACTCGTGATGGTCGTGGCGCACTCGATTCTAGGGCCGCGACCGGGACTACCGTGCGAAATTGACATTTCACTGTCAGATTCGCGCTCTTCGGTGGGGAGGTTCGGTTAGGGTCGCGTGCATGGCCGCCCTCGACGACGACCCGACCGCCTCCGACCTCCGGCCGCGCGGCCCCGTGCCCATCTCCGCGGCCGCCGAGCGCGTGGGCACCACCGCGCGGATGCTGCGCTACCGCGAGGGCCTGGGCCTGCTGCCCCGCACCCAGGAGCAGCCCACCGGGCGCGGGCACCGCCACCGCAGGTTCACCGAGGAGGACCTGCGCACGATCGCGGTGGGCCTGGAGCTGGAGCGCGAGTTCGACATCCCGCCCGCCGCGCTGGCCTTCGCCCTGCGGGTGCTGGCCGAGCCCGAGGTGCTGTCGCGGGTGCGAGCGCACGGGGAGCGGCTGGGCAGGCTCGCCGCGGCGCCCGCCCGCGCACTGGACTTCGAGAAGCAGAAGGCGATGCGGCTGCTGCACGGCCGCCGCCCCTGAACACCCCCGGTTTACGCTCCGACGCGTCCGGTAGCGGCCACAGGTCGGGGCCCGTGACAGGTTTTGGCCAACTGTCCACTGGCTACGGAAGACACGTGGATACCCTACGTTGCGGTGCGGACCTGGACCGGATTCCGGCCCTGGTGCGCGAGGAACTCATGGACGTCGACCGGCTGCGGGCCATCTGGGCCCAGCACCGGCACAGCCAGCCCCGGCAGGCCAGGGACGCGGCCCGGCGCGAGCTGACCGGCCGCCGGGTGCGGGCGCTGGGCGGCGGGCCCGCCCTGGAGGAGCTGGTGGTCTCCGCCTCGGCGGACGGGGCCTCCGGGCGCCAGTTCACCGCCGCGTTCGTCCTGGAGCTGGCCGAGCGCGCCAGGAACCTGCCCGAGGACTGCCCCGCGCGCTCCCCCCAGCGCCCCGTGGACTCCGAGCAGGCGCTGCGGCTGGCGCGGGCCGCCTCGGTGCCCGCCCATCCGGTGGTGCGCGCCGCCCAGACCTACGCCGAGGGCGTGGCGGTGCTGGCCGAACTGGACCCCGAGCGCCCCGAGGGCACGCACGCGTGGGCGCTGCCGTGGCTGCTGGCGTCCCTGGTGCTGCGGCGGGCGGACTTCCCGCCGCTGCTGCCCGACCCCCTGGCGCCGCCGTGGAGCGGACACGACGCCGAGGAGCGCCTGGTCGGGATGGTCCGCCACTTCGCGCGCCTGGTGACCGGCACGCTGCTCGACGAGCTGAGCTGGACCCCCGAGCACGTCCCCGAGCCCCGCTCCCCCGTGTCGCCGCTGGCGGCGGTGACGCGCCGCCGCGTCCTGGACTACGTGCGCTCGCGCCGCAGCTCGCTGGCCATGATCCTGCGGGCGCTGGACCCCTCGGCGCGCACGTCGGTGTACTCGGGCGGTTCGGACGACTCCGAACCCGGGACGGCCTCGGAGGCGGTGGGGCGCAACCTGCTCACGCCGGGGGCCGCGCACTGGTGGACGGCGCTGGAGCTGACGGTGGGCGGGGCGTCCCTGTCGCTGTTCGTGGTGGTCCAGGAAGTGGGCCGCCCCCGGACGGGGGTGCTCGCGGTCACCGCGGACGCGCGCCTGACCACCCCGGAGGGGGAGCGCGACGCGCTGGGCATGTCCGGCGCCGACAGTGTGACCGTGATGCCCACGGACTGCGTGGACGACCGCTGGCCCCAGGTGCGCGACCTCGTGGACGAGGCCGTGTCCCGGGCCATGAACGAGCTCACCCGTCTCTGAGCCGGCGGTGCCGCCGACGGCGCCGGGCGGTCAGCCGCTGATGGCCAGCAGGAGCAGGATCAGCAGCAGGATGACGATGGTGATGAGCACCGCCGGGATCACCCAGCTCTGCTGGAGCACCGAGTCCTGTTCGACGGGGCGCGGCATGGGCTGCTGCGCCCCGGGGCGGGCGTAGGTCTGGTTGGGGTTCATGCCCGTGAGCATGGGGTTGCCGCCCGAGTGCGGGCCGTGGGGCATGCCGGGCGGCGGGGGCTGGTAGGCGGGGGCGCCCGGACGGGGATTGGACGTGCCCGGGTGGCCGGGGACCCCGGGCCTGGGGTTGGATGTGCCGGGGTGGACGAAGCCGTGGCGGGGATCGGAGCCCATGGGGTGCCCCGGCATACCCGGACGGGGGTTGGAGGCGCCGGGCCGCGCGTACCCGGCGGCACCCGCCTGCGGGCCGCTGTGCGGCTGCTGGGGGCCCGTGTGCGGCTGCTGCGGCCCGGTGTGCGGCCGGTAGGGCGTCTGGGCGCCGCTGAACAGGCCGGTCTGGGCGATCTGCTCGCCCTGCTTGACGGCGTCGTCGGTGGAGGGGCCGGATGCCTCGGGGCCCTCGTGGCCCAGCAGGCGCATGAGGAGCGTCTGGGCGTTGGGCCGGTTGTCCGGGTTCTTGTCCAGGCAGGACTCGACGATGGGGCGCAGTGCCTCGTCCATGTCGGTCAGGTCCGGGGGCGCGCTGACCACGCGGTGGACGACAGCCGGGACGGTGTCGGAGCCGAAGGGCGCCCGCCCGGTGGAGGCGAAGGCGATGACGCAGCCCCAGGCGAAGATGTCGCACTTGTCGGTGATGCCGCGGCCCTCGATCTGCTCGGGCGCCATGTAGGAGGGCGTGCCGACGATCGAGTTGGTCATGGTGGCGGTGCCGTCGTCGATCCGGGCGATGCCGAAGTCGATGACGCGGGGCCCGTCCGGGCCGATCAGCACGTTGCCGGGCTTGAAGTCTCGGTGGACGATGCCCGCCTTGTGGATGGCGACCAGGGCGGTGGCGGTGGTGATGGCGAGCCGCTGGAGGGTGGAGCCCCTCTGGGTGGTGCCCTTGGCGATGGTCTCCTGGAGGTCCTTGCCCGGCACGAACTCGCTGACCACGTAGGGCGGGTCGCCGTCGAGCCGGGCCTCGATGATCGCGGCGGTGCAGAAGGAGGCGACCTTCTGCGCCGCCCGGACCTCCTTCTCGAACCGCCTGCGCAGGTCGCTGTCGCGCGACCACTGGTCGTTGAGGACCTTGACCGCGTACTGCTCGCCGCCGGAGTCCTCGGCGAGGTAGACGATCCCCTGGCCGCCCTTGCCCAGCCGCCCTGTCACGCTGTACCCGCCGAACGAGGAGGGGTCGCTCGGCAGTAGCGGTTCGGGACCGGGCATCGGTGTCCTCCGGGAGATAGGGGTGAGGGGGCGCGCAGCACCAGGGTACGGGTTGCGGGGAACGCGGTGGTGCGTCCCGTCGTGCCCCGTTACCCCGGCGCAACCGTTATGACTGCTGGAACGCCCGGGGCGTTCCCGGTCTCACCCGATTTTTCGCGCCTCGTCGACCAGCAGGACCGGGATGCCGTCCCGGATGGGGTAGGCCAGGCCGCTCTCGTCGCAGACCAGCTCGTCGGTCTCGGGGTCGTGGCGCAGCGGGGCCTGGCTCTGCGGGCAGGCCAGGATCTCCAACAGCCAGCCGTCGATCTTCGTGCTCATGTCCTCGTTCCTCTGCAATGGGGTGTCCCTCTGCCCCATGATGCCTGGTCAGGCGCGGACGATGGCCAGGACCTCGTCGCGCAGACCGGCCATGGACGCCTCGTCGGGGGCCTCGACGTTGAGCCGCAGCAGCGGTTCGGTGTTGGAGGCGCGCACGTTGAACCACGACCCGTCGGGGAGGGAGACGGTCAGGCCGTCGAGTTCGTCGACGGTGACGCCGTCCCGCCCGGCGAAGGCCCCGCGGACCGCGGCCATCCGCCCGGGGGCGTCGGCGACCTCGGAGTTGACCTCGCCGGACCCGGCGTAGCGCGAGTAGGCCTCGGCGATCCGGGAGAGGGGGCGGTCGTCGTCGCCCAGCACCCGCAGGACGTGCATCGCGGCGAGCATACCGGTGTCGGCGCGCCAGAAGTCGCGGAAGTAGTAGTGGGCGGAGTGCTCCCCGCCGAAGATCGCGCCCGTCTCGGCCATGGTGGCCTTGATGAAGGAGTGCCCGACCCGGGTGCGGACGGGCTCGCCGCCGTTCTCGCGGACGATCTCGGGGACGGCCTGGGAGGTGATGAGGTTGTGGATGATCGTGGCCCCCGGCTCGCGCTCCAGTTCCCGGGCGGCCACCAGGGCGGTGACGGCCGAGGGCGGGACGGCGTCGCCGTTCTCGTCCACGACGAAGCAGCGGTCGGCGTCGCCGTCGAAGGCCAGGCCGATGTCGGCGCCGGTCTCGCGGACCCTGGCCTGGAGGTCCACCAGGTTGTCGGGGTCCAGGGGGTTGGCCGGGTGGTTGGGAAAGGTGCCGTCCAGCTCGAAGTAGAGGGGGACCACCTCCAGCGGCAGGCCCTCCAGGACGGCGGGGACCGTGTGGCCGCCCATGCCGTTGCCCGCGTCCACCACGACCCTGAGCGGGCGGATGCCCGAGAGGTCGACCAGTTCGCGCAGGTAGTCCGAGTATCCGGCCAGCAGGTCGCGATGGGTGACCGTCCCCGCGGGGCCGTCGTGGGCGGGCGCTCCCCCCTCCAGGATCTCCTCGGCCAGGCGGCGGACCTCGTCCAGTCCGGTCTCGCCGCTGATGGGCGCGGCCCCGGCACGGCACATCTTGATGCCGTTGTACTGGGCGGGGTTGTGGCTGGCGGTGAACATGGCGCCGGGCAGGTCCAGGTGGCCCGAGCCGTAGTAGAGCAGGTCGGTGGAGCCGAGCCCGGCGAAGACCACGTCCAGGCCCTGGCCGGTGACGCCCTCGGCGAAGGCGGTGGCCAGTTCGGGCGAGGAGGGGCGCATGTCGTGGGCGACCACCACGGCCTCCCCGCCGACGACGCGGGCGAAGGCGGCTCCGATCGCCCGGGCGGTGTCGGCGTCGAAGGTGTCGGGGATCACGCCCCGCACGTCGTATGCCTTGAAGATGCTTGCGAGGTCAGCCACGTCTTCTCCGGCCAGGTCGGTCCTGCTTGGGTTCGGTCCCGCGCGGCAGGGCCGCGCGCGGTACAAAACTAGCAAGGCGTCCCCGCGAGCCCCCGCACCACCGCCGGTTCGGACCCGGGCCGGCTCCCCGCCGCGGCGGGGCGGCGCCGTCTACCCGCCGGAGTGCCGGGGGGGCTGCTGTTCGCCGCGCCCCGGATCGGATCTGACCACGCGCAGGTGCCCCCGGCGCAGCGTCTGGGTCCCCTCGACGATCTCGTCGGAGGGGTCCTTGCGGACAGGCGGGCGGGCCGCCTCACGTACGGCGTCGGCGAGGGCCTCCAGGTCGTCGCTGCCCGGGCCGCCGCCGGACGTCTCGACCGGGAGTCGGACGACCTCCCAGCCGCGCGGTGCCGTCAGCCGGTCGGCGTGCACGGCGCAGAGGTCGTAGCAGTGCGGTTCCACGTAGGCGGCGAGAGGGCCGAGGACGGCCGTCGAGTCCGCGTAGACGTACGTGAGCGTGAAGACGGCAGGCTGTCTGCAGGCGGTACGGGAGCAGCGTCGAACAGGGCTCACAGCGTTCGACTGTATGCCTTTACTGAGGGACACGCCAGCATCGTTCCATGAGCTGGCCCGTTCGCGCTCGTCGGCGGCCTCCGCGCGCCGCCCTCCGGCGCCCTCCCGGGGGTCGTGGCGCCTCCTCCGGCCCTCCCCCCGCCGCCGTCCGGCGGCCCGCTCCCCGGGCGCGTGAGCGCTTTCGCCTCGGGAGGGACTACGCGCGGGGCCCGCGATGGCTTAGTCTCGAAGTGTGCGACGAGTGCGCCTTTCCAGTGGCCAACCAGACCGAGTGCGGCGCCGGGACCGCCGCGGCCGAGGCATCCGCGGTCCTCTCGTGCCCTCTGACCTGCCGGTTTTCCGTAGCCGGGCGCAGGCCTTCGACGACCTTGTCCTGGACGCCGTCGAACGCCTCGAACGCCTGTGGGCGCGGGAGCTGGCCAATGTGGACTTCCTCGTGGAGGACGTCCCCCCGGTGGAACCCCGCGGCCCCATGACCGAGGCGATCCCCTTCTCCCGCCTGGAGACCGACCCCTCCGGCCGGGCCAGGATCGTGGTGTACCGGCGTCCGGTGGAGATCCGGACGAAGGACCCGGAGGAGATGGCCCTCCTGGTCCACGAGACGGTCGTCGAGGAGGTCGCCAACCTGCTCGGCGTGGAACCGGAGTCGGTGGACCCCGAGGGCTGACCGGCCCGGGGCGGCCCGGACGCGTCGGCCCCACGGCCGACGCGGCTGGGTCGCGCTCCTCGGATCATCGCGGTCCCGCCCTCCGCCCTTCGCCGCCCTGGGCGCAGAGCCTTCGGCTCCAGCGCTTCCGCGAGCACCGGGCCGCCCGCTGACCCGAAGGCCTCCGCGGAACACTCCCCGGCTAGCGGACGACCCCCACCATGCTGTCGCGTACCACCGGCAGCTCGGTCCGCACCGGGGCGGGCGTCACCGGCAGCACGCCCAGGCCGTCTCCGCCGCCGCGCAGCACGCGGGCGACGTGGACGGGTTCGGAGCCCTCCAGGACCTCCAGGCGGACCGCGTAGCCGTCCTCGGGCCCGGTGCCCGCGGGCGCCCGCCAGCCGTCGTCCCCGCCGAACACGGTGGTGGTCCCCGCGGCGACCCGCACGCGCACGGCGTCCCCCTGGGTCGCGTCGGCGCCGATGGGGGTGGCCATGAGCGCGGCGTCGCCCCCGACCGCGGTCAGGAGCAGCTCGGTGTCGGCGTCCTCGGGGACGTCGGGCAGGACCGCGGTGGTGTCCAGCGGGAAGCCGAGCGGCGGCACCGCGGAGGTGTAGGCCGCCTCGACCGCCTCGACGTCGTCCCCCTCTCCGGTGACCGCCTCGGCGGCGACACCGGCGACCACGGGCGCGTCCGCCTCCACCACGACGGCGCCGGGCTCCCCTGCCAGCACGGTCTCCAGACTGAGCCAGGCGGAGGCGGCCGGGGGCACGCTGAAGGTCAGCGGGTCGTCGGCGGTCCCGGCTCCCTGCCCTTCCCCGTCCTCCTGCGGCGCCCCCTCCATCCCTTCCCGCGGGGCCGGGGTGACGGTGTGCACGCGCACCCGGACGGGCTCGTCGCCCGGCGCGGCCACGTGCAGGCGGCGACGGCCGTCGCCGCCGGGGACACCGGGGACCACGTGCTCGCGCGCGGGCGCGGCCGTGGGCGGGACCCAGTCCGCGGTGCCGGAGGAGTGCTCGGCGAGAAGGGAGGCCGCGACCCGCCCCGTGCTGGTGCGCACGTGGACCCCGACGGCGCCGGTTGCGCCGACCAGGTCGGTCAGGTCCAGTTCGGTCGCCGCCCCCGCGGGCAGGGCGATGCCCCTGCTCTCCTCGGAGTAGGAGGGACCGCCCTCGGTGTAGACGTCCACGCTGACCGTGGCCCGGGAGTCCTCGGGGTTGGCCAGGTGCGCGGTGAGCGCGTCGAGCCGCATGCCCTCGATGCCGTCGCCGCCGGGGAGGGCGAACCAGGTTCCGACGGAGGGTTCGAGGCAGCGGACCTCGGTGACCGAGCCGTCGGAGACGGTGGTCTGGGCGGCGTCGAGTCCGGAGGCAAGGGATCCCTGAGCGCGGACGGCGGTGGGGGCCCCGGTGCCGGCGGTACCGGTGTTCCACACGCGGCCGGGCTCGGTCAGCTCCTCGCCGACGGTGCCGCCCGCGTTCCCCGCGTCGCCGCCGTCCCCGCCGGTTCCACCGGCGTCACCGTCCCCGGTCTCCTCGGACTCCGCACCGTCCCGGCCGCTCCCCGCGCCTTCCCCTTCGTCCTCGGGGGCCGCCGGGACCGTCTCGGCCCACAGCTCGCCCTCGTCGTCGCGGCTCACCCTCGGCGCGAACGCGGCCACGGAGCTGCCCCCCGACTCGTGCGGGGCGGGGCACACCCGCACCGCGTGGTCGGGCCGCACGGTCCCGGGCTCGGTGACGCCCAGCTCGGCTGTGATCGGGCCGGTCGCGAACGCGACGCCGAACAGCGCGGCAAGTGCCAGCGAGACCAACCCGAACAGCGCGAACCGGTTCTCCACGATCAGTCGCACCGCCTGCTCCTCCCGTTCGGTACCGCACGCCCGTCGGTCCCGGCCGTCCCGGTGTCCTCGTCCGCCGCCGCCCGGCGCGTTCTCCCGTCCCGGTCACCGGCCACGGCGCGGCTCCCCCCTGCGCACGCCCCGGGTGCCCCGGCGGCGGCCCCCGCCACGCACGGCGGACAGCGTGCCGGTGTCCTCCCCGGACGCGGAGCCGGGCCGGACGCCGCCCTCCGGCGCGTCCGCCGCGGCGTCCCCGTCCGCGCACACGCCGGGGTCGTCGCCGCCGGGCCGCGGCCGACCTGGCCGGGCGCGTGCGCCCCGGCGCGAGGACGCCCGGGACCTACCCGCCCGCCGCAGCCGCTCCGGCCGCCGCGGGCGGGGGGCGGGCGTGGCCTCGATCAGCCTTACCTCCTCCTCGGTCCGCACGCCCGGCGCGGCCAGGACGGCGACCGCAGCGAGCAGGACCCCCTGCGTGAGCAGCCAGGCCGCGTGGACGTAGTCGGTGTGCCAGACGCGCAGTTCGCCGCCCCCCGCCGGCAGCTCCCAGGCCTGGGTTCCGCTCCGGGCGGGGGCGGGGTCCAGTTCGACGCCGTCCAGGCTGGCGCGCCAGCCGCTGTCGGCGGCCTCGGCCAGGGCGAGCAGTCGTCCGGTGCCGCCGTCGGGAACCGGGGCGCTCACCTCGTCCGCGTCCCCGCGCACCGCGAGGACCTCGGCTCCGACGCCGTCCTCGGAGACCACCCGCAGCGCGCCGGTGGGGGCGGCCAGCCGCCAGAGCGCGTAGTGCCGCGACAGCGACTGCCGCTCCAGCCCCGGTGTGCCGTCCAGGGTGTCGACCATGGTGACGTCGGCGGGCCCGCTGATCTCCGGGCGCGGGTGGAGCACGTACTGGATGCCGAGGTCGGCCAGGGTGTACATCGGGTCGCCGCCTTGGCCCGCGGTGAGTTCGGCCACGGCCCGGTCCATCGCCTCGCGGACCCCGTGCTCGGGCACGAGCTGCTCCTCTCCCAGCCGGGGTTCGCGTCCGCGCACGACCAGGTAGTCCACACCGCCCTCGCCGTCGGCGGTGACCACGAGGGTGCGCGGCCGGGTCTGCGCACCGTCGGACCCGCCGCCCTCGACGGTCCCGGCCCCGAGCAGCGCGCCGGGGACTACGGGGTCGGCGTGCGCGGTGACCGGGCCCCGCACCCCCTCCCACATCCACACGCCCGCGGCGCAGACGGGGGTCGCCAGGGCGAGCAGCCCCACGGCGAGGGCGAAGAACCGCCTCGGCCCGCCCAGGCGCACCATGTCACCGAAGGAGCGGGCGGCGGTCGCCGCCGACAGCAGCACCGCCGTGGCGGCGAAGGCCAGTGCCGCCCCGGGCCAGACCGGGGCCGGGGGGCCGCCGTAGTAGGGCTCGACGACCACCCGGCTGGTCAGGATGGCCAGGAGGATCCCGAACAGGGCGAGCGACCACCCCGCCGCGGCCAGCATCCGGTTGCGGAGCAGCAGCAGGGAGCACAGCGCGGCCGCTGCGAACCCGGCCGTGACCCAGAACGGCGGCGTCCCTGGGCCGCCCGGCGAGAGCATGAGCAACTCCTGCGGGACCGCGCCCGGCGCCGACAGCTCGGGGCGGTGCAGTCCCGCCTCCAGCAGCCACAGGCTGGGGTGCACGAGCAGTTCGAGCGTCCAGGGCATCAGCAGCACGAGCGGGACGGCCAGGCCCAGCGCGACGCTGACGTAGATCCGGCGGCCCAGGTGGCCGAAGGCGACGGCCACCAGTACGCCGGTGACCAGCGACAGGAACCACACCATCGGCACGAACGCGGTGGCGACCGTCAGGACCAGGCCCACCCCCCAGGCCGCGCGGCGCGAGGGCTTGGGCGGCATCGACACCAGCCGCACCAGCAGCAGTCCCAGCACCGGCAGCAGGACGTGGACCAGGGCGGTGCCCAGTCGGCCCTGGGCGACCGCGCCGGTGGCCACGGGCAGCAGCGCGTAGGACGCGGCCGTCCACAGGCGTGCGGGGCGGAAACCCAGCACCTCGCGGGCGAGCAGGTAGGCGGTCAGTCCGGACAGGGGCACGCAGCCCAGCAGGACGATCGTGACGGCCAGCCAGGGCTTGCCCAGGGTGAGCGTGGACAGAAGCGCGAGCAGCCCGACGTAGGGCGGGACGGGGTCGGCCGCGCCGAGTCCGCTGTCGGGGCCGCCGGACAGGTACAGGTTCCACAGGTCGCCCGCGCCGCCCGCGACCGGGGGGAGGGCCCCGCCCGCCAGGAGGTCGCCCAGGAGCAGGGAGCGCTCCGCGACGAGTGCCACGGCGGCCAGGGCCAGGACCATCAGCGCCCCGGGCCGCAGGAGCACGCTGCGCACGAAGCCGGCGGTGTCCGCGGGGATCTCGTCCTCGTCCTCGGCGGCGGGCGGCGCGGTGACGGCCTGGTGGCGGCCGGGGGTGTTGCGCACGGGCTCCCCGGACAGGATTGCGGTGAGAACGTCGTGGACCTGGCGCACGGCCACGCCGCGCGCCAGGAAGGGCCGGATGGCGCTGTAGGTGCGGCGGCGGTCGCGGCGGCGCCTGAAGCGGGCGCGCATCAGCCGGAGCGGCCGCAGGTAGACCAGGGTGATCGCGGCGGCCTCGTCCAGGGCGTTGGCGGGCTGCTTGATGAGCAGGTACCCAGCCACGCGCAGCAGCGAGGCCACGGAGTTGCGCAGAAGCGCGGCCACCATGCCGCCCGCGGGCAGGTTGGCCAGCAGCACGAAGACGGCGTGGCGGCGGTCCACGCGGCGCGGGTGGTTGCGGGTGGCGGAGATGGGTCGGCGGCGCCGGGCGGAGGCCTCGGCGTGGTAGGCCACCGCGTCGGTGACGAGCACGGCGCGCAGTCCGGCGCCGCCCACCCTCCAGCAGAAGTCGATGTCGTCGCGGAACAGCGGCAGGGAGGGGTCGAAGCCGCCAAGGCGGTCCCACACGTCGCGGCGCACGAGCATGCCCGCGCTGGAGACCGCCAGGACCTGGCGTGTGCCGTCGTGCTGGCCGTGGTCGAACTCGCGCTGTTCCAGACCGGTCTCGCGGCGGCCCGCGCCGTCGATGGTCACGCCCGCCTCCACCAGGAGGCGGCGGTCGAACCAGTCGCGCAGCTTGGGGCCAAGGACGGCGGCTCGGGGGTCCTGGTCGGCGGCGTCCAGCAGGTGGGCGAGGGCGTCGCGGTCCGGGGTGAGGTCGTCGTGGATCAGCCAGATCCACTCGGTGGCGTCCTCGTCGAAGCCGCGTACGGCGCTGGTGGAGCGCGGCAGTTCCAGGGCGGCGCGGACGGCGTCGCCGTACCCGGTGTCGGCGGGCAGCTCCACGACGGCGTCGGCGGGCAGGAACCGGGCCAGGACCTCGGCGCTGTCGTCGGTGCTGCCGGTGTCGGCGGCGACGGCCCGCTGCACGGGCCAGGACTGGCCGCGCAGCTCCTGCATCGTCTCGGGCAGCCAGCGGGCGCCGTCGTGGGAGACGATGACCGCGGTGACGACGTGTCGGGCGAAATCCTGGTCAGGCACGGCTGTGGTGGGTTCTCTCCGGGAGGGGGCGCGGCCCCGATCGGGTCCGCGGGTCCGGCCGGGCGGGGCCGACGGGCGCGACCGCGCTCCGGACGCGGTCCGCGCGCGGGGCGTCACGGCCGACCGCGGCCCTCGTGACCTCGTCGGGGCCGGACACGGCCCGCGCGGGACATCACCCTACGCCACTCGGCACCATTACGGGCCTATTCGTCACACGCCGCTGCGGTCGGCCATATCGGAGCATTTCCACCACGACAGGGAGGGGATATTCGAACACGCATTCGAATACGGCCCGGCGCATCCGGGTATTGCCGTCTCCGACCGCGCCGCGGACACAATCGCCGCGCGCCCGGAAGGGGTCGAACATGAAAAACGCGCGCCCGGGCTCGCGGCCCGGACGCGCGTCTCGCACGCGGCCCTAGAGCATCTCCGCCAGGAAATCGAAATCTCCCCCGGCGGCTTTCTTCAGCCTGCGGCGCTCGCGTTCGGAGAGTCCCCCCCAGATACCGAAGCGCTCATCGTGCTCCAGCGCGTATTCCAGGCACTCCGCACGTACCTCGCACGACTGGCAGACCTTCTTGGCTTCCCGGGTCGAGCCGCCCTTCTCGGGGAAGAACGCCTCCGGGTCGGTCTGCGCGCACAGGGCACGCTCCTGCCAGCCCAGATCCTCATCCGAGCCGTGCGCCAGCGGGATGACCTCGCTCATGCGCACCTCCTGTTGCCCCCCATAGATGTCCCCGGCCCTTTTCGTCCCCCCGGGCCGGGTGGAATCCCACCTTGAAATTACACGTGGGTCGCTTGCTGAGAGTCAAGCGCCCTGCGTGGTAATCCACTGAATATCATGTAACGAACCGTCAACGGCAGCCCGGTGATGTCCGTTCTGCGGATTACCGTGCAATTCACTACCTTCCGAGGCGGTGGGGAGCGCGGGCCGACGGGGCCGGGTCAGCGCTTGTCCTCGCCTCCGTACCACCCCTGCTGGTCACCGGTTCCGCCCTGTCCCTGCTGGTCAGAGCCGTATCCGGTGCCCGCTCCGTACTGACCCCCGTACGATCCCCCGCCCTGGCCGGGCGTCCGGTTGCCGTTGTTCTCACCGGAGTTAAAGAAAGGATCAAGTTTGCCGTCGGCCGGGGTGTCCTGGGCCTGCTGCCCCTGGTCAGCGCCCTGGTACCAGCCGTACTGGATCGCGTCCTGAGCGGCCTGCTCACCGGAGGCGGGCTGCTGACCGGTGGCCTGCGGGGCGTACTGGGAGGGGTCGTAGGCGTACTCGCCGGGCTGGCCGTAGGCGGCCTGCTGCCCGGAGGCGTCGGTGCCGTACTGCTGACCGTAGGACTGCTGCGCGCCGGTCCCGTACTGCTGCTGCACGGCCGGATCCGCGGCGTACTGCTGGCCGTAGGCCTGCTGGGCCGGGTCCGCTCCGTACTGCTGGCCGTACTGCTGCGAGGCGTCGTAGCCCTGCTGGACGGGCTGCTGGCCGGAGGCGTCGGTGCCGTACTGCTGACCGTAGGACTGCTGCGCGCCCGTGCCGTACTGCTGCTGCACGGCCGGATCCGCGGCGTACTGCTGGGCCGGGTCGGTCCCGTACTGCTGGCCGTAGGACTGCTGGGCGCCGGTCCCGTACTGCTGCACGGCCGGATCCGCGGCGTACTGCTGGGCCGGGTCGGTCCCGTACTGCTGGCCGTAGGACTGCTGGGCCGGGTCCGCACCGTAGGGCGGGGCGGCGCTCTGGGTCGGGTCGGCGGGCTGGCCCGGGTAGGCCGGCTGGGCGAAGGACTGCTGCGCGCCGGTCGCGGGCGGGAACTGCTGCGGGTAGGCGTTGTGCGGCTGCACCGCCCTGGGGACCAGGGTCGGGTCGTTGAAGGCCTTGAGCGCCGCGAAGCCGAGCATGCCGAGCACCGCGCCCTGGGCGACGGTCCCCAGCATCCGGGCGAGGCCGTGGCCGATGTTGATCGCGTCGATGAAGCCGCAGATCACCGTGATCAGGCAGAAGAGCAGGCCCACACCGGTGACGATCATCGCGGTCAGCACGACCGGGGAGGCGCCCGCCCTGGTCCTGTCGCTGGTCAGCACGAGGGCCACCGCGACTGCGACCAGGATCGTGATGGTCACACCGAAGAAGTTGGCGGAGCCCGCGTCGTACATGGCCGTGGCGAAGGAGGTCTCCGAGCGCCAGCCGCTGGACCGGACGATCACCTGGATGAGTCCGGAGAGCATGAGCACGCCCGCGGCTGCAAGCAGGACCCAGGCCGCCGGAAGGCGCAGGCGTTCTAGCGTTTCGTTCTTCAAGAGAGGTTCCCCATCTACTGCTGCTTCGCCGTCGGGTCGTCGGGAACGGCGTCGGGCTGTCACGTGTGGATCGGCCGCGTCCGGGCATGGATGTGGGGACACCGGGCGGGGCCGAGGAGTGGGATGGCGACCGCAGCCACGGAGTTCACGGACCTCCGATACCGGAACGGTCACGCACGGATCGCGCCCACGGCGGGGCAGACGACCCATACACGCCCCCAGACTGCCAGACTTGGGCGCATGCGGATAGTCGTACCGGCTGGCGGTATCGGCGGCGCGCGGTTCCTCCGCGGCCTCAGGGCGGCGCTCGGAACCGTGGCGTCGGCCACCGAAGAGCACACCACAGACAGCAGCGTCACCGTCATCGGCAACACCGGTGACGACATCACACTGTTCGGGCTGAGGATCTGTCCGGACCTGGACACGGTGATGTACACCCTCGGCGGGGGGATCAACGAGGAGCAGGGCTGGGGCCGGACCGACGAGTCCTTCACAGTCAAGGAGGAGCTCGCCGCCTACGGGATGAAGCCCACCTGGTTCGGCCTGGGCGACCGCGACACCGCCACGCACATCGTGCGGACGCAGATGCTCGCCGCCGGGTTCCCCCTCTCGGCGGTCACCGAGGCGCTGTGCGACCGCTGGCGGCCGGGTGTGCGGCTGCTGCCGATGACCGACGACCAGGTCGAGACGCACGTGGTCGTCGACGACGGCGGGGGGCGCCGGGCCATCCACTTCCAGGAGTGGTGGATCCGGCACCGCGCGGCGCTGCCCGCCGAACAGATCGTCAGCGTCGGATCCGAGACGGCCAAGCCCGCGCCCGGTGTGCTGGAGGCGATCGCCGAGGCCGACGCCGTGATCCTGCCCCCGTCCAACCCGGTGGTCAGCGTGGGCTCCGTCCTGGGCGTCCCGGGGATCCGCGAGGCCATGGTGGCCAAGACCGTCGTGGGCGTCTCCCCCATCATCGGCGGCGCTCCGGTGCGCGGCATGGCAGACGCCTGCCTGGCCGCGATCGGGGTGGAGACCAGCGCGGGCGCGGTCGCCGCGCACCTGGGCGCCGATCTGCTGGACGGCTGGCTGGTGGACGAGGCCGACGCGGGCACCGAGGTGGAGGGGGTCGAGGTGCGCTCGCGTCCCCTGTACATGAGCGGCCCCGCCGCCACCGAGGCGCTCGCGCGTGCGGCCGTGGACCTGGCCGTGGAGCTGGCGCAGAGGCGGGGAGGCGGCGAGTGAGCACCGAACTGAGCGTGCGCGGGCTCGGCGGCATCCCCGAGGTGCGGTCGGGCGACGACCTGTCGGCCCTGGTCGCCGAGGCGGTGTCCGCCTCCGGGACCGCGCTGGCCGACGGGGACATCCTCGTGGTCACATCCAAGGTCGTGAGCAAGGCCGAGGGCCGCGCCCGCCGCATGGACCGGAAGGAGGCCGTCGCCTCCGAGACCGTCCGGGTGGTGGCCCGTACGGGCGGGACCGGGATCATGCAGACCCGGCAGGGGCTGGTCATGGCCGCCGCGGGGGTGGACGCCTCCAACGTCGAGCCCGGGACCGTGCTGCTGCTGCCCGAGGACTCCGACGCCTCCGCCCGCGCGCTGCGCGCAGGGCTGCGCGAGCGCCTGGGCGTGAACGTCGGCGTGATCGTGTCCGACACCTTCGGGCGGCCGTGGCGGGTCGGGCAGACCGACGTGGCCATCGGCGCCGCCGGACTGTCGGTCGTGCAGGACCTGCGCGGCACCGCCGACACCCACGGCAACCTCATGGAGGCGACCGTCAACGCGGTGGCCGACGAGATCGCCGGGGCGGGCGAGCTGGTCAAGGGCAAGACGAACCGGGTCCCGGTCGCGGTGGTCAGCGGCCTGGGCGGCCTGGTCACCGAGGAGGACGGCCCGGGGGCGCTGGCACTGGTCCGCTCGCCCGACGCCGACCTGTTCCGGTACGGGTCGCGGGACGTGGTCCACGCCCGGCGGACGGTGCGCTCGTTCACCGACGCGCCGGTGGACCCGGCGCCGGTGCGTCGGGCCGTGGCCGCGGCGGTGACGGCCCCCGCGCCGCACCACACCACGCCGTGGCGCTTCGTGCTGGTGGAGTCGGCGCACACGCGCAAGCGGCTGCTGGACGCGATGCTCGCGGCGTGGGTGGCGGACCTGCGCGGCGACGGGTTCAGCGAGGAGCAGATCGCCCGGCGCACGCGGCGCGGCGACGTGCTGCGCGGCGCGCCGTACCTGGTGGTGCCCTTCCTGGTGGCCGACGGGGCCCACCCCTACCCGGACGCGCGCCGGGCCGACGCCGAGCGGTCGATGTTCCTGGTGGCGATGGGTGCCGGGGTGCAGAACCTGCTGGTGGGGCTGGCCGTGGAGGGGCTGGGGTCGGCCTGGGTCTCCTCGACCATGTTCTGCGCGGACGTGGTGCGCGAGGTGCTGGAGGTGCCCGAGGAGTGGCAGCCGATGGGCGCGGTGGCCGTGGGGTACGCGGCCGAGGCGCCCGGGGAGAGGCCGCCGCGCGACCCGGAGGACTTCGTCGCCGTGCGCTGACCCGCCTACCCGCTGACGCGGTGGCCGCCGGGGCCCGTCCCCCGGCGACCGGCGCGTCAGGGTGACCGGCGGGCCCGGCAGCGCCATGCTGGTGCGTGCGGGGGTCGGCGGGGAGGTGCGGGGTGTCCGTCGAGGGGTACGTTGTCGCCACGCTGGTGATCGTGGTCGCGGTGATCTGCGGCCGACTGGTCGCGGGGCGGCTGCGGGTGCCGGGGGCGGTCGTGCTGGTGCTGCTGGGCATGGTTCTGGGGTTGATGCCCTGGTTGCACTCGTTGTCGATCTCCCCCCAGGTCATCCTGCTGGTCTTCCTGCCCCCGCTGATCTACAACGCCGCGTTCTTCTCCTCGCCCAAGGACATGCGCGAGCTGGCGCGCCCCATCGTGGTGACGGCGGTGGGGGTGACGCTGCTGACCGCGTTCGGTCTGGCCGGGATCGTCCATCTGCTGATGCCGTCGGTGGGGTGGCCCGCGGCGATCGCCCTGGGCGCCGCCGTCGCGCCGACCGACGCCGTGGCGGCGTCGGCGATCCTCAAGCGGGTGGGCACCCCGCGCCGGGTGCTGACGCTCCTGGAGGGCGAGTCCCTCATCAACGACGGGGTCGCGCTGACCCTGTTCAGCCTGGCCGTGACCGCCATGGCGCACCCGCTCACGCCCCAGGAGGGCCTGGTCGAGCTGGTGAAGGTCGTGGCGGGCGGCCTGCTCTGCGGCGCCGCGGTGGCCCTGTCGGTGTCGTGGTCGCGGACCCGCATGCGTGACCCCTCCCTCCAACTGATGGTCGTGCTGGTCACACCGTTCGCGGCCTACATCCCGGCGGAGCTGGCGGGGTTCTCCGGGGTGCTGGCGGCGGTGGTCGCCGGTTTCTACCTGGGCACGCGCGGCGAGGGGTTGCTGCCGCCCCGGGTGCGGGTGAACGGGCAGACGATCTGGAGCGCCCTCGTGGGGCTGCTGGAGTCGATGCTGTTCGTGGTGCTGGGGTTGCAACTGGACTCGGTGGTCACGGCGGTGCGGGACCAGTTCGCCTTCCTGGACCTGGTGTGGATGGCGCTGGCGACGACGGCCACGGCGGTCGCCCTGCGCATGGGGCTGATGCTGGTGGTGATCCCGCTGCACCGGATCCCGCCGTTCTCGAAGCTGGAGGTCGCCGACCTGCGGGAGCGGCTGGTCATCGGGTGGAGCGGGATGCGGGGGGCGGTGTCGCTGGCGATCGCCCTGTCCCTGCCCGCGACGCTGGGCGGTGAGCCCTTCACCGAGCGGGGCGCGCTGGTGTTCGTGGCGGGGGTGGTGGTGCTCGGGACGCTGGTCGGGCAGGGGATGACACTGCCGCTGCTGCTGCGCAAGCTGGGCATGGCGCGTGAGGGCGCGCGGCGGATGGAGTTCCTCCGGGCGGACGAGCAGATGAGCTGCGCGGCGCTGAGCAAGGTGGACGAGCTGCTGCGGGAGGGCGAGGTGGACGACCGCACCGCCGACTCGCTGCGCGCGGTGTACACGCGGCGCGTCTCGCAGGTGCGGGGCCTGATGGACGCCGAGGACGGGCGGGCTCGTGAACGGGTGGAAAGCGGCAGGGCCGTGCACGCGCAGATCACGCAGGCGCGCAGGGACGCGCTGGTGTCGATGTACCGGGAGGGCGACATCGACCACGCCGTGTTCCAGGAGATGAGCCGGGACCTGGACATCCGGGACACGGGGGCGGGTCCGTACGGCTCGTGAGTCGCGGGGCGGCCGGGCGCGGGCCCGCAGGTCCCGTGAGGCCCGGAACGGCCGGGGCCCGGCCGCCTTCTCCGTGGGGGCCGGTGCCCGCCGGACCGTTCAGCGCGCCGCGTGTGAATGCGTGGGAACCGGAGCCAGCGGGGCGCGAACGCCCGCGCGGGCGCGCACGGACCGTGACGAACGGTGGACCCGTCGGCCCCCTCTCCTGGTGCTGAAGGGGTTCCTGAGACCTGGGAAAGGCACTGAGGCCACCAGAAAAACTACAAACTTTCCTTACCGTTTTCGTTGACGCGGCCGCGTGACAACTTTAAAGTTTCCTAACAATTAGCGGCTCACAGAGCCCCTTCGTCTCCCCCGCTCGACGACAGGAGCAACCCCCGATGCCCGAACACCGCCCCAGGAAAGCCCCCCGGGCCGCGAAGGCCGCGCTGACCGGCGCCCTCGCCCTCCTGACCGCCGGACTCCTCGCCGGTTTCAGCCAGCTCTCCCCCGCTCCGACCGAGGTCGAAACCGTGTCCGACAGCGACTCCGCCGGGGTCCAGCAGACCGGCCAGTGGCTCACCGGGTACTGGCACAACTTCGACAACGGCTCCACCGTGATGCCGCTGTCGGAGGTCCCCTCCGAGTACAACCTGGTGGCCGTCGCCTTCGCCGACAACCATCCCACCCTCGACGGCGGGGTCACGTTCAACCTGGCCAGCCAGGAGCTGAACGGCTACACCGACCAGCAGTTCCGCGACGACATCGCGGCCGTCCAGGCCGAGGGCCGCAAGGTCGTCATCTCCGTGGGCGGCGAGCTCGGCCACGTGAGCGTCGCCAACGCCGCCCAGGCGGACAACTTCGCCGACACCGTGTACCAGCTGATGCGGGACTACGGCTTCGACGGGGTCGACATCGACCTGGAGCACGGCATCAACGCGCAGTACATGTCCCAGGCCCTGCGCGACCTGAGCGGCCGGGCCGGGTCGGACCTGATCATCACGATGGCGCCGCAGACCATCGACTTCCAGAGCCCCGACCGGGAGTACTACAAGCTCGCCTCGGGCATCTCCGACATCCTCACCATCGTCAACATGCAGTACTACAACTCCGGCTCGATGCTGGGGTGCGACGACCAGGTGTACCACCAGGGCACCCCGGACTTCGTCGCCGCGCTGGCCTGCATCCAGCTGGAGATGGGGCTGAGCCCGGACCAGGTGGGCCTCGGGCTGCCCGCCGTGCAGTCCGCCGCCGGAGGCGGGTACATGGCGCCCGGCCAGATCGTGCGCGCCCTGGACTGCCTGGAGGCCGGGACCAACTGCGGGTCCTTCTCCCCCGCCGCCCCGTACGGCCCCATCGGCGGTGTGATGACCTGGTCCGTCAACTGGGACGCCACCAGCGGCTACGCCTTCGCCGAGACCATCTCGGCGCGCCTGGCCGCCGGCCCCGGCGACGGCGGCGGGCCCACCGAGGAGCCCACCGAGGAGCCGACCGAGGAGCCGACCGAGGAGCCCGGCGACTGCACCGCCGCCGCCTGGACGGCCGACAGCGTCTACAACGGCGGCGACGTGGTCTCCCACGGGGGCTCGGAGTACCGCGCCCAGTGGTGGACCCGCGGCGAGGAGCCGGGCACCACCGGAGAATGGGGCGTCTGGAGGCTCGTCGGCACCTGCTAGGCCGAGTCCGCGTGGAGGGGCACCGCCCCTCCCGCCGTACGCGGCTCCCCGGCGGCCCGTCGCACACTCCCCACAGGTGACGGGCCGCCGCCCCCTCGGCGAGGGGGCGGAGCGCCGTCCCCCGGCGCTTCGCCCCCTCCTTCCGCGTCCGGGTTCTGTTTTCGAACCGGTCTCGCTTGTGGGGCTCGGTTAGGGCGCCCACGGGGTTACTGGAGGGGCAGGAGAGGGGTTCGCGAGGAACGAGCGAACCCGTCGCAGGCGCCGAGGGTTCCCGTGCTCCGGGCGCCCGAACACGGACCGAAGCGAAGCGCAGGTCCGAAAAACACCGTCTAGACCAACGGCAGCGAGGGGCGCCGGACGCTGGGGGCCACGCCGTCACTGGCCTCGGCCGCGCGCCGGCGCTCCCCCGGCACCGGACCGTAGGTCGTGGTGCGCTGGCGGACGGGGCGGCCCGTCGGCTCGACCAGGGCGCGGATGTCGCTGATGGTCTTGAACGACCCCTGCCCCGAACCTGCCATCCGGCTGATGGTCTCCTCCATCAGGGTGCCGCCGACGTCGTTCACCCCGCCCGAGAGGAGCTGGCGGCAGGTGTCCTCGGCTAGCTTGACCCACGAGCACTGGATGTTGTCGATGTGCCCGTGCAGCAGCAGTCGGGCCAGGGCGTGCACGGCTCGGTTCTCCCGGACGGTCGGCCCGGTGCGGGCCAGCCCGGCCAGGTAGATGGGCGCGTTGGTGTGCACGAACGGCAGCAGGACGAACTCGGTGAACCCCCGGCGGCCGTTGCGCTCGACCGACCGCTCCTGGAGGGAGCGCAGCAGCTTGATGTGCGCCACCCAGTGCCTGGGCGAGTCCACGTGCCCGTACATCATCGTGGACGTGGTGGGGATGCCCAGGTCGTGGGCGGACGTGATGACGTCGATCCACTCGGACGCGGGCAGCTTGCCCTTGGTGAGGATCCAGCGGACCTCGTCGTCGAGGATCTCGGCGGCGGTGCCCGGCACGGAGCCGAGCCCGGCCTCGCGGGCGCGCAGCAGCCACTCGCGGACCGGCAGGTTCGTGCGCGCCGCCCCGTTGACCACCTCCATCGGGCTGAACGCGTGGACGTGCATGTCCGGGACGCGCTCGCGCACGGCGGCGGCGATGTCGAAGTAGGCGGTGCCCGGCAGGTCCGGGTGGATGCCGCCCTGCATGCACACCTCGGTCGCTCCGGCCTTCCAGGCCTCCTCGGCGCGGTCGGCGACCTGTTCCAGGGAGAGCGTGTAGGCGTCTGCGTCGGTGCGGCGCTGGGCGAACGCGCAGAAGCGGCAGCCGGTGTAGCAGACGTTGGTGAAGTTGATGTTCCTGGTCACGACGTAGGTGACGTCGTCGCCGACCGCGTCGCGGCGCACCCGGTCGGCCAGGTCGGTCAGCGCCTCCAGTTCGGCGCCGTCGGCGTGCAGCAGGGCGAGCGCCTCGTCGTCGGAGAGCCCCGCCGGGTCGGTCTCGGCGCTTCGCAGGGCCTCCGCGACGCCGGGGTCGAACCTGCGCGGCACGGCCCCCTCGCGGTCCACGCCCGAGCGCAACTCGTCCCAGTCCCCGTAGACGGCGTCGAAGTCGCCGCGGCGGTCGGTCGTGCGCCCCTCCTCGTCGATCCCCGTGTGCAGGTCGGTGCGGCCGGAGGAGACCAGCACCGCCTCGGGCTCCTGCCAGGGGCGGCCCACCACGGGCACGTCCTCGCGGGCCAGGCCGGTCTCGGGATCGGCGAGGGCGGCCACGTGCCCGGCCACGCGCGGGTCCAGCCAGGGCTCCCCGGCCAGGACGTACTCGGGGTAGACCGTCAGCCGCTCGCGCAGGGCGAAGCCGTGCGCGGCGGTGCGCGCGGCCAGGTCGTCGATCTGCGGCCAGGGCCGCTCAGGGTTGACGTGGTCGGGGGTGAGCGGGGAGACGCCGCCCCAGTCGTCGATGCCCGCGCGCAGCATCAGACCGTACTCGTCCACGCCCCCGTGCTCGGCGCCGATGAGGTTGGGCGGCGCCTGCACGTGCGCCCTTGGCCCCATCACCAGGCGGGTGACCGCGATGGCGGCGGCCATCTCCTCGCGTTCGGCGTCGGGCCGGTGCATCATCGCGGTGGCGGGCTTGGCCCGGAAGTTCTGGACGATGACCTCCTGGACGCCGCCGTAGCGCCGGGAGGCGCCGCGCATCGCGAAGATCGACTCGGCGCGCTCGGCGGTGTTCTCACCGATGCCCAGGAGAATGCCGGTGGTGAAGGGGACGCTGGAGCGCCCGGCGTCCTCCAGCACGCGCAGCCGCACCGCCGGGTCCTTGTCCGGGCTGCCGTAGTGGGCCCGGCCCCTCTCGGTGAACAGCCGGGTGGAGGTGGTCTCCAGCATCATCCCCATGGACGGGGCGACGGGCTTGAGGCGCTGGAGGTCGGCCCAGGTGAGCACACCCGGGTTCAGGTGCGGGAGCAGGCCGGTCTCCTCCAGCACCATGACGGCCATGGCCCGCACGTAGGACAGGGTGTCGTCGTAACCGTGGGCGTCGAGCCACTCGGCGGCCTGCTTCCAGCGGTCCTCGGGCCGGTCGCCGAGTGTGAACAGGGCCTCCTTGCAGCCCGTCTCGGCGCCCCGCCGGGCGATGTCCAGGACCTCGTCGGGCGACAGGAACGGGGCTTCGAGGCGGCCCGGCACCGTGGCGAACGTGCAGTAGTGGCAGCGGTCGCGGCACAGGCGGGTCAGGGGGACGAACACCTTGCGGCTGTAGGTGACGACCCCGGGGCGGCCCGCGGCCTCCAGCCCCGCGTCACGCACCCTTCCGGCGTGTTCGAGGAGGACGTCCAGGTCCTCGCCCCTGGCGTGCAGGAGCACCTCCGCCTCGGTGAGGTCGAGGGTCTTGCCGTCCCGGGCGCGGGCCAGGGCCCTGCGCATGGCGGACGGGGTCGGGGAGGGGACGGGGGCCGGGTCGTTCGCACCACTCATAGGGCGCAACCCTACGCCCCGCTCCTTTCGCGCGCGCGGACGCACCACCCGTGGCGCCGGATGTGTGCGGGGCGTCACCGTCGCGTTCCGCCGCTGGTCGGGGGCGCGGGAGGGGTCTCGGTGGCGTGGTGGGACCTGTGGATCAGTTGTGCACTCTGTGGCCAACTGATCCGGGGCGTGGACGGGGGGCCGGCGGGTGCATGGGCGGCGTAGGGTCGGCACGTACGGGAGGGAGGCCACGTGCTGAGTCGGCTGCGCAGTAGCCCGTGGGTGCGGTTGGCGCTGTTGCTGGTGGTGTGCGTGTGCGTGGGGCTGGCCCTGCGCGCGAACTGGGAACAGGCCCGGGACGCCGCGACGGCGCTGCCCCTGTGGGTGCTGCCCGCGGCGGTGCTGACGGGAATGGCGGGGCTCGCCGCGCAGATGCTCGCCTGGCGCGCGCTGCTGGCCGGGATGGGCTCCCCCCTGCCCCGCCGCACGGCGGCCCGCGTCATGTTCGTGGGCCAGCTCGGCAAGTACCTGCCGGGTTCGGTATGGGCCTTCGTCGCCCAGGTCGAGCTGGCCCGGGACTGGAACGTGCCGCGCACTCGCGGTGCGGCGGCGACCCTGCTCGCGGTGGGTGTGACGGTCGCGGCCGGTCTGGCGGTCGCGGCGGTGTCCCTGCCGCTGTCGTCGGCGGAGGCTGCCCGCCGCTGGTGGTGGGCGCTGGCGCTGGCACCCGTGCTGCTCGCCGCGCTGCACCCGCGCGTGGTCGGCTGGGGGATCCGGCTGGCGGCCCGCCCCTTCGCCCGGTTCCGCGAGGTCGCCGAGGCCGGTCCCCTGGACGTGCGCGGGCGGTCCATGGCCGCGGCCGTGGGGTGGACCCTGGTGGCCTGGATGCCCCTGGGCCTGCACGTGTGGCTGCTGACCTGGGCGGTGGGCGGCGAGGCGCTGCGGTCGCTCGGACCGGCGGTGGGCGCCTACGCGCTGGCGTGGACGCTGGGACTGCTCGTGGTGTTCGCCCCGGCGGGCCTGGGGGTGCGCGAGGCGGTGCTGGTGGTGGCGCTGGCGCCGGTGGTGGATGCCGGGGCCGCGCTGGTGGTGGCGGTGCTGTCGCGGCTGGTGATGACCGTGGCGGACGTGGCCTGGGCAGGGCTGTCGGTGCTGCTGTCCCGGGGAGCCGTCCGGGGGCCGGAGGCCGTGACCGGACCGCGTCCCTGAGGAGGGCCCCGTCTCGCTGGCGGCACCGGAAGCAGGCGGGCCGGACCGGCGTCTCGGAAGCGCCGAAGCGGAGGTGGCGGACGGTAGCAGGCGCCGGCGTCGAGCAGGTGAGGGGCCGACCGGTGCTCGCGCGCCAGAAATGATCCCAGGAACACGACCCGGTAGGAGTGCGGGACCGCCCCCGCCAGGACACGAATGGATGGAAGCCCCACGCCCAGTGCCGTATTCCGGGCCGCCGGGGCCGGGGACGCGCAGACCGACGCGACCGCCCTCATGCTGTCGTCGGAGGAGCCGACGCGTTTCGGAGAGGTCTCCCGCCGCCACGCGCCAGCCCCGCACCGCTACGCCGCCCCGCGGCTGGGCGGCCCGGAGCCGGAACCGGTCGAGGTGCGAGCGGGCGTGTACACCGTGCTCGCGCGGCTCCCCGGGGCCCGTCCGCCGGAAGGGGCGACCGACGTGTCGGGACGGCCCGCCGTCGGCCTGGCCCACCGCGTCGGCTCGGGGAGTCGGGTGCGTACGAGCAGCGCCTCCCGTCCGACCCGCAGACGGGCGCTCCGCTGCCCGACGAGATGGCCGTGCTGGAGCCCGCCGCCTCGGACACCGTCTGAATCGGGCCCGAATACGTGGTCAGCTACCGGCTCCACGAGTCCACGGGCTTGACTGACGAGTGGCCCGAGCGGCCGCTCGGGCCCCGGTCCCCCGCCGCCCGGGGCCGGGGCCGCCGGGCGTCCTGCCCGGCGTAGGGGCTCAGGCCCCGAGCAGCCGCTCGGTGTAGGCCCGCCAGTAAGGCTCGGCCTCCACCGGGCGGACCCCGGCGCGCAGCCGCTCGGGCTCCCCCGGCGCGTAGAACTCCCCCAGCGCGCGGGCCAGGTCGGCGGCGTCGCCCGGCGCGCACAGCAGGCCGTCGACCCCCTCGCGCACGTGGTCGGGGAGGGTCCCGGCGCGGGTGGCCACCACCGGAATCCCGTGCTCGTGCGCCAGCCACACGTTCTGGGTGGCGGTGGCGGTGCGGTATGGCAGCACCACGGCGTCGGCCGAGGCGAACAGCTCCGGCAGCTCACCGGCGGGGACGTACCCGTCCCGCAGCCGCACCCGGTCGGCGACCCCCAGCCCGGCGGCCAGTTCCCCCAGCTCCGCCGTGCCGCCCCAGAACTCCCCGGCCACGGTGAGCGACACGTCCTCGGGCGCACCGTCGGCCAGGGCGCTCAGCAGCAGGTCCACACCCTTGTAGGGGCGGACGATGCCAAGGAAGAGCAGGTGCCGCCGCTCCCCCGGCGCCGGGGCCTGCGCGCCGCCGGTCTCGGGCAGGTGCGGGGGCATCTGGGCGACCACGGGCCGCCGCGCCCCGGGTCCCCTGAGCCCCTCGGCCAGGCGCGCCTGCTCGGGTGAGTGGGCGACCACGCCGTCCACCCGCCGCAGGAGGGTGCGCACGAGGGACACGTCCACGGCGCGGCGCTCGTGGGGCAGCACGTTGTGGCACAGCGCCACCACCCGCGCACCCTCGGAACGCCGTACGGAGCGCACCCCGGCCAGGACCCCGAGGTAGGCGGGCACCTGCACCGGGGAGAACAGGGTGAGCACCACCAGGTCGGCCTCCCGGGCCAGGCGCCGCCCGGTGCTCCACCACCCGTCGGGCCGGTACCAGGCCAGCTCGCGGCGGGTGCCGGGGTGGGGCTCCCCCTCGGGGTCCTCGATGGTCTGCCGACCGGGGTAGAGGGCGGCCGGGTACTGAGCCCGCCAGGACTCCACGGCCGTGGGGTGGCCCAGCGCGCTCAGCCGGTGGGCCAGCTCGGTGGTGTGCCTGGCGCCGCCGCCCTTGTAGGGGTGGGCGGGCCCGACCAGGGCCACCCGCGCCGCCGGGCTCACGCGCTGCCCCTGGAGCGCACGATGAGGTCGGCCAGCAGGGCGATCGCCGCGATGATCAGCCCCGTCATGAGGATCATGACGGTGTTGTTGGGGATGTAGAGCGGGTTGCGGACCTGGTCGAAGGCGAACTTGGCGGCGCCCACCCCCAGCAGCACCAGCGCGGGCGGCATGAGCACCTTGAGCGGGTTGAAGTACATCACCATGCGCAGCACCTGGAGGATGTAGCGGTAGGCGTCGCCCACGAAGTGGAACTTGGACGTGCCCGCGCGCTTGGCGTACCCGATCGGCACGTACCTGACCGGGTGCTGGTTGGACAGGAAGGCGAGCGTGATGGTGGTGACGCAGGAGAAACCGGGCGGCAGCAGCCGCAGGTAGGGGCGGGCGACCTCGCGGCGGAACACGCGCAGCCCCGAGTTGAGGTCGGGGATGCGGGTGTTGGTGAGGCGTTCGGCGATCTTGCGGATGACCCACTTGGCGGGCACCCTCAGGGCCTTGTGGCTGCCCATCTCCTGGGTCCGCGCTCCCACGACCTGGTCGGTCTCGGGGTCCTCCTCCAGCATGCGGACCAGTTCGGGGATGCGCTCGTTGGGGTAGCTCATGTCGGCGTCGGTCCACACGACGAACTCGCCTCGGGCCCGCTGGCTGCCGATCCGGCGGACGGTGCCCGCCCCGCCGTTGTGCCCGAACGCGATGACGCGCATGTGCGGGTACACGGGCTCCGCGTCGCGCAGCCGGGCCAGGGTGGCGTCGGTGGAGGCGTCGTCCACGGCCAGCAGCTCGTAGGGGTACCCGGAGGCGTCCATGGCGCCGCAGATCCGCTTGACCTCGTCGACGACGTGGTCCTCCTCGTTGTAGCAGGGGAGCACGATGGTGACGCGGACCGGCTGGTCCTCGCCGTGCTGCCTGGGTGCGTCGTCGCTTCTGTGGCTCATGGGTTCTTCTTCGGCGGGATGGGGTGGGTTCGGGAGGGGCCGGGCCGGGCGCTCATCCCCCGTCGGGGAACACGGACACCCACACGTTTCCCCTGAAGGCCCAGGAACCGGTCGGCGGTTCCATGAGGGTACTCGGGTCCATCCGGGCGTTCACTTGGAAGGGGCGCTCGGGCTCGGCCTCTCCGCCCGTGAGGTCCTCCAGTACCTGCCAGTCGGAGGCGGCGAGCACGGCGTCGCGGTCGCGCTCGTGGATCTCGGAGACCACGCGGTCCACGTCCCCGGGGGTCGGCTCGTCCATGGACGCGGTGGGCACCCCGCAGACGTTGCGCAGCAGCGGCATGTAGTTCCCGGCCGTGTCGGAGTCCACCACGACAACCGAGGCGTCCTCAGACAGCGCAGCGCAGAGCCGGTGCGTGGCGGCGACGCTGCCGACGTCCTGTCTGTAGCCCATGATCCCGGCGGCCGCCGTGGCCGCGGTGGGGACGAGCAGCGCCGCCGAGGCGCTGGCGGCGACCACGACGGGGAGGGCGCGGGCCGCCGGAGTGCTGCGGCCGGAGTGGGCGGCGACGGCGCAGTAGCGGGTTAGCCAGGCCAGGAACCAGACGGCGAACAGGATGAACGCCGGGATGACCAGGGCGATCAGCCGTCTGCTGGCCCAGGGGTGGTCGGGGGTGATGGCGGGGCGCAGCAGGGTGGTGCCGACCGTCCACACTAACAGCATGGCGGGCAGCAGCCACTGGAGGTCGCGGCGCTGGAAGAGGCGGCGCAGCACGTGGGCGACGCCGAGCGAGGCGAACAGGACCGCGGCCAGGCCCACGTACCAGCCGACCCAGTACAGGCTCATGTCGTAGTAGGTGCGGCTGCCCTCCACCGGCAGGCCCTCGCGCTGCTGCACGTAGGCGACCCAGCCGTCGGTGAAGTCGCTGCCGTGCCCGTAGTCCGGCCACAGCAGGGGGCGGACGGCGAACAGCGCCATGGCCAGCAGGGCGAGCGCGGCCACCGCGTCGGGCAGCCGACGCACGCGCTCCACGCGCGGAACGCCGCGGCGCCACAGGACGGCGGTGGCCGCGACGGTGACGGCGATGACGACCGCGCTGATGAGGAGCAGGGGGTTGAGGGAGTCGGAGAGGTACTCCAGGTAGGGCAGGGACAGCCCGTACCCGGCGTACAGGCCCAGCCCCGCGCCCGCGGCCAACCCGCCCAGCAGCGGCAGGGCCTGCCCCCGGCGGGCGAGCAGCAGCAGACCGACGAACCCGACCACGGGCAGCAGGTCGCGGATCGCGTCGATGCGCACCACCAGCCCCAGGCCGAACGCCAGTCCCGCCACGGCGGCCAGTGTGTGCGCGGACGACCACCGGTCGGTGATCCGGGTCCGCCGCGCGAGCGCGTCGTAGGCCAGGACCAGGCCGCCCAGCAGCAGGATCTGGGTGACCGGCTCGCTGTAGGTGAAGCGGCTGACCCACTGCTGGGGCAGGGACACGGCCAGGACCAGGGCGGCCAGGGGCGCCCACCGGATCCCGACCAGGCGCGCGGTGAGCCCGGCGAAGGTGAGCACGCCCAGCGCGCCCAGGACCGGGGTCGTGACGAGCATCCCGTCGAGCCCGCCCAGCCAGTAGCCGATGGTGGCGACCAGGGGCGCACCGGCCATGAACTGCGGCCAGATGACGTCGCCGCGCTGGTAGTGGGCCAGGCTCTGGTAGCTGAGCGAGGGGTCGTCGCCCGCGATGAGCTCGCGCTGCTGCGGGATGGGCAGGAACCCGTTCTCGGCGATCCACGCCGTGTACATGGCGTAGGAGGCCGGGTCGCGGCGGATTACCAGGGCCTCGGCGTGGTAGGCGATCTGCACGGCGGCGAAGGCGACCGTGATCAGCGCGACGAGGACGACCGGCCACCAGGGGGCGTCCTCCCGGTCGGGCGGGTCGGGTATGAGCCGGGGCACCAGGAGGCAGGCCGCGAGCACGGCGGGCGTTCCGAGGACGGCTGCCGTCAGCGGGGTGAGGGAGCCCAGGGCCAGGAGGGGGAAGGCCACCAGGAGCCAGGCCGAGACGGCGATCGCGGGGAGCGCGGTGACACGGGCGATGAACCGTCCGGGGAGCAAGCGCATGGGGCAACTCTGACAGCTCCCCGGCACCAACGCACACCCGTGGCGGCCCGCGCGGGGGCCGCGCGGAGCCCCCGTGACGCCCTAGAGTGGCGGGCATGTCCGAAACTCCCGCGCAGCTGTGGCGCGCCCTGGTCTCCGACGACCCGTCCCGCCCCTTCGTGACCTCCTACGACGCCTCGGGCGGCCGGGTGGAGCTGTCGCGCGCCACCTTCGACAACTGGGTGTCCAAGACCGCGAACATGCTGGTGGACGGCTTGGGGGCCCAGCCGGACGACCGGGTGGTGCTCGCCCTGCCGGTGCACTGGCAGTCGCTGGTGTGGATGCTCTCGTGCTGGTCGGTGGGGGCCGTGGCGGAGTTCGCACGGCCCGGCGCGGACCTGCCCGGGGGCGCCCAGGTCGCCGTGGCCGACGCCGACCGCCTGGAGGCCGCCCTGGACAGCGGCGCCGAGGAGGTGGTGGGCACGTCCCTGCACCCGCTGGGGCTGCCGCTGACCGAGGCGCCGCCCATGGTGCTCGACTACTCGGTGGAGGTGCGCGGGCACGGCGACCACTTCTCGCCCTACCCCGTGGACCCGGGGGCGCCCGCTCTGCGCGGCCCCGGCGTCCGGACCGGCGCGGAGCTGACCGCCGGGGGCCGCGACCGGGCGCGGCGGTGGGAGCTGGACGCCGGGGACCGGGTGGCGCTGTTCGCCGAACCCGACGCCCCGCTGACCCTGCTCGGGGAGGGCGCGGAGCTGCTGCTGGCCCCGGTCGCGGCGGGCGCGCCGCTCGTCCTGACGCCGCTGGGCTCCGCGGGCCCGGACGAGGTCCTGCGCAGGACCGGCATGGAGAAGGTCACCGTGGCGGTGCGCGTGGCGGAGGGGGCCGGTGGCGCGGCGCTGCCGGACGGGGCCCCCTTCCGGACGGTGGGGCTCTCCTAGGCAGTGTCTTTTGGACCTGCGCTCCGCTTCGGTCCGTGTTCGGGCGCCCGGGGAACGGGAACCTTCGGCGCCTGCGGCGGCTTCGCTCGTGCCCACCCGTCGCCCGCCACCACCCTCAACCGACGCCTACGGCGCGGTTCTCCCAAGGGAACCCGTCTCCGGCACCTCCAGAACCCCGTGGGCGCCCGAACCGGCCCCCACAAGCTGAGGCCCGTCCAAAGAACAGAACCGGGGTCGCGCCCCGGGCACTCCCGGACCGCTCCCCCTCTCCGTGACGCCGCCGCGTCGGCTGCGGGCTGACACGCCTGGTCAGTCCGCGGCCCGACCGCTGTCCGGCGGCGGCGGAGCGCCCGGGAACCCCGCGGACCGGGGACCCGGCGCGGCCGTTCAGCCCTCGCGGTAGTAGGCGTCGAGCACGGTGCGCTCGCGTGTGGCCTCGTCGTAGGTGTAGACCTCGCGGCCCTCGACGAACACGCGCAGGGCGCGGCTCATCACGTCCAGCGGGTCGCCCGACCACACGACCACGTCGGCGTCCAGGCCCGGCCTGAGGGAGCCGACCCGGTCGGAGATGCCCATGATCTCGGCGGGGTTGACCGTGAGGGCGCGGATCGCCGAGCGCGGGTCCATGCCCTCCTTGACGCACAGGGTGGCCTGGTGGACCAGGAACTCGATCGGGACGACCGGGTGGTCGGTGGTCAGGGCGACCTTGACGCCCGCCCGGTCGAGGATGCCCGGGTTGGCCAGGGTCTTGTTGTTGACCTCCACCTTGGAGCGGCTGGTCATGAGCGGGCCGGTGATGACGGGGATGCCGCGCGCGGCGATCTCGTCGGCCAGGAGGTGGCCCTCGGTGCAGTGGTTGATGATCAGCCGGTAGCCGAACTCGTCGGACAGGCGCATCGCGGTGTGGATGTCGTCGGCGCGGTGCGTGTGCTGGCACCACGGGAGTTCGCCGTCCAGGACACGGGCCAGCGCCTCCAGGGTGGTGTCCCGCTCGAACGGGGTGCCCTCCGAGGCCGCGTGCTCGCGTCTGGCCCGGTAGTCCTGGGCCCTGGTGAAGGCGTCGCGGATGACGGCGGCCACGCCCTGGCGGGTGGAGGGCAGCTTGTCCTTGTCGCCGTAGACCCGCTTGGGGTTCTCGCCCAGGGCGCTCTTGACGCTGGCCGGGTGCCGGATCAGGCGGTCCTCCATACTGCGGCCCCAGCACTTGATCGCCACGGTCTGGCCGCCGATGGGGTTGCCCGAACCGGGCTTGACGACCGAACTGGTGACGCCGCCGGACAGGGCGTCGGCGAAGCCGCGGTCGGCGGGGTTGACGGCGTCCAGCGCGCGCATGCGGGCGCCGTTGGGGTCGGTCATCTCGTTGGTGTCGTCACCGGCCCAGCCGATGCCCTCCTCGTCGATGCCGATGTGGCCGTGGGCCTCCACGAAGCCGGGGAGCACCCACTTGCCGGAGGCGTCGACGACGGTGGCGCCCTCGGGGACCGTGACGTCGGCGCCGACGGCGGCGATCCGGCCGTCGGAGATGAGGACGGTGCCCCCGTCGATGGGGTCTCCGGCGACGGGGACGACGTATCCGGCTGTGATCGCGATATCCATGGCGGGCAACCTAGCCCATCACGGGGCGTGTCCCCAAGCCCCGCGGGGCGCGGGCGGGCGGCCCGCTACCCCGCCGGCCAGCGGGCGGTGAGCAGTGCCGACCCCGGCGTGAGTTCCTCGGTCGCGGCCTCGATGGCGTCGCGCACCGTGGTGCAGCGGCCCACCTGCTCGGGTTCGGCGGTCAGGTCGCCGCCCTGGGCCGCGAACGCGTAGACCATGCTGGGGCGGTCGGCGAACTCCATCAGCCGGAAGGCGCCGCCCAGGCCGGGGTGGTTCGGGGTCTGCTCGGGGATGACGCCCATGGCCACGATGCCCGCCTCGATCAGGTCGGCGAGGAAGTCGCGCTGGGCGTTGAGGACGGCGGCCCCGCCCTGCGGTCGCTGGAGGGCCGACTCGTTGAGGACCACCCGCAGCACGGGCCCCTCCGTGCCGGTCATCGAGGCCCGGTGGGCCATCTCCTCCTCCACCATCTCCTCGACCTCGTCCGGGGACAGGTCCGGGTGGCGCGGGCGCAGCACCGCGCGCGAGTACTCGCGGGTGCGCAGGAACGCCGGGACCGCCATGGGCTGGTACTCCCACAGGTGGGTGGCGTGGACGCCCAGCTCGCGCTGGTCGCCGAACTCGTTGGGGAAGGCCTCGGCCTGGAGGGTGATCGCCCAGGCGTCCACGAGCTGGTGTTCGGCGCCCAGGGCGGTGTCCACCCGTTCGACCAGCGAGCGGGCCGGCCTGCAGTACGCGCTCTCCACCTCGCGGAGCTTGTCGTCGGTCACCCCCACCGTCGCGGCGAGTTCGGCGCGTGAGAGCCCCCTGTCGGAGCGCGCGCGCAGCACCCTCGCGGCGAAGGGGAGCCACATCGCGGACGGCAGTGCGGTGTTCAATCCACTTCCCTCCCTCCAGCGCCGGGCGGGGCCTCGCCCCCGGCACACCGCCGACGCACCGCCCCGTCCTCTTTCCGACCCTCTCCCGTGCCGGGGTCACCGGTCAAGCGACCGGACGGGTACGGCGATCCGTGACAAGTCATCGGGGCGTCGCGGCGGGGCGGCCGGAGCGGCCGCGCGGGGGCGGAACGTGGTCGCGCCATGACGGAAAGCCAACCCGCTGGCGAGGGCGCTTCCCCCGGCCGAGTAGCCTTTGTGCCGCCCAGCCGCGATCCTCATTCCCGGAAGTGAACCGATGAAGCTTCTGCCCCTCCCGGCGACAGCCCTCCTGGCCTGCACCGCCCTTCTCGCCGCCTCCGCCTGCGCCAACGGTGCCGCTGGCCCGGCCGACCAGGGCGGATCGGAGGGCGGCGGCACGCCCGAGGAGACCGCATCGGAGCAGACCGGCAGCCCCGCCGAAGTGGACGTCACCGGAGTCGGGGGCGCCACGCTGCACACCAGCGAGGGCGACATCGAACTGGAGCTCTTCCCCGAGGACGCCCCCGTCACGGTGGCCAACTTCGTGGGCCTGGCCGAGGGCGAGGGCGTGCCCAACCCGGCGACGGGCGAGGCCGCGTTCTACGACGGCACCGTGTTCCACCGGGTGATCGACGACTTCATGATCCAGGGCGGTGACCCGCAGGGCACCGGCCAGGGCGGTCCGGGCTACACCTTCGAGGACGAGTTCGACTCAGGCCGCGAGTTCTCCGAGCCGGGAGTGCTGGCCATGGCCAACCGCGGCCCTGACACCAACGGCTCGCAGTTCTTCATCACCGTCGCGCCCACCCCGCACCTGAACGGCATGCACACGATCTTCGGGCACGTCGCGGACGAGGCTTCCATGGAGGTGGTGAACGGCATCGCCAACGCCGAGACCGACATGAACGACCGTCCCGCCCAGGACGTGACCATCGAGTCCGTCACCGTGCACCGCGCGGAGTAGACGGCCCGTGTCCGGGGCCGCCGCGTCCTCCTAGCGACGTCTGGCGCGGGCGGCCCTGGCCCGCTCCACGGCCGGTCCGATGGCCCGACCCAGCGCGGCCACGTCCTCCCGCGTCGAGGTGCGGCCCAGCGACAGGCGCAGGCTGCTGAGCGCGGTCCCGGCCTCGGCGCCCATCTCCAGCAGCACGTGGCTGGGCTGGGCCACCCCCGCCGAGCAGGCCGAGCCGGTCGAGCAGGAGATGCCCTTGGCGTCCAGGAGCATGAGCAGCGCGTCCCCCTCACAGCCGGGGAAGGAGATGTGCGAGATCCCCGGCAGCCTGCGCGCGGGGTCGCCGTTGACGACCGCGTCGGGGACGGCGTCGCGGACCCGCTCCTCCAGCTCGTCGCGCAGGTCCGACAGGTGCTCGGCGTGCTCCTCGCGTTCGGCGACAGCCAGGTGGACGGCCGTGGCCAGTCCGCGCAGCAGCGGCGGGGACAGGGTGCCCGAGCGGATGTCGCGCTCCTGGCCGCCGCCGTGCAGGACCGGCACCGGGGCCAGGCCGCGCGCGACGAGCAGCGCGCCCGCACCCACCGGGCCGCCGAGCTTGTGGCCGCTGACCGTCAGCGCGCTCACCCCGCTCCCGGCGAAGTCGACCGGTTCCACGCCCACGGCCTGCACGGCGTCGGTGTGGAAGGGGATGCCGTACTCGGCGGCGACGGCGGCCAGCTCCCGGACCGGCTGCACCGTGCCCACCTCGTTGTTGGCCCACATGACCGACACGAGCGCGACCGCGCCGGGGCCGGAGCCGCCCTCGATCGTCTTCCGCAGGACCTCGGGGTCCACCCGGCCCAGCGCGTCCACGGGGACCTTCTCGTGCACGGCCCCCTGGTGCTCGGCCATCCAGTGCGCGGGATCGAGGGCGGCGTGGTGCTCGACGGCACTGGTGAGGATCCTGGGTCTGCGGGCGTCCGGCGTGTTGCGCGCCCAGTACAGGCCCTTGACGGCTATGTTGTCCGACTCGGTGCCGCCCCCGGTGAAGACCACCTCGTGCGGGGTCGAGCCGAGCGCCCCGGCCAGGCGCTCGCGCGCCTCCTCCACCGTGCGGCGCGCGGCGCGCCCGTGGCCGTGCAGGGACGACGGGTTCCCGAGGGCGCCGAGCTCGGCCGCGACCTCGGCGGCGACCTCGGGGCGCACGTCGGTCGTGGCAGCGTGATCCAGATACACCATGGCCTGACAAGGATACGTCCGTCCCGGATCGTCCGGCCTCTCCGGGCCCGTGGCCGCACGCGCGGTTCGGCCGGGTCGGCCGCCGCTGCCCTCCGACGCTTCGTCCACGGGCGGGAAGGCGTTCCCCTGCGGCCTCGCCGCTCCCGATAACCTTGTGTCATGCCTGAGTCCGCGTCCTCGCAGCCCGTCCAGTCCGGCCAGAACCCCGGCACCGCACCGTCCCAGAGCCCGGCCGGGGCCGCCGGCGGGCACTGGCCCGCGCCCGCGGCCGAGCGGCCGGTGCGCGCCCGGCTGTCGCTGCCGGGGTCCAAGTCAATGACCAACCGCGCGCTGGTCCTGGCCGCCCTGTCGGAGACGCCGTGCCTGGTGCGCCGCCCGCTGGTCAGCCGGGACAGCGAGCTGATGGCGGGCTCCCTGCGCGCCCTGGGTGTGGGGATCACCACAGAGGGGGAGGACATGGCGGTCACCCCCGCCCCGCTGCGCGGTCCGGCCTCCGTCGACGTCGGCAACGCGGGCACGGTGATGCGGTTCGTGCCGCCGGTGGCGGCCCTGGCCTCGGGCACGGTGGAGTTCGACGGCGACCCGCGCGCCCGCGAACGGCCCGTGGGAGAGCTGCTGGCCGCCCTGCGCGCCCTGGGCGCCGACATCGACGACGGCGGCCGCGGCGCGCTGCCGATGACCGTGCACGGCACCGGCGCCGTGCGCGGCGGCGAGGTGACCCTCGACGCGTCCGGCTCCTCCCAGTTCGTGTCGGCGCTGCTCCTGAGCGGCCCCCGCTTCACCGAGGGCGTGCACGTGCGCCACTCCGGTCCCCCCGTGCCCTCCCAGCCGCACCTGGACATGACCGTGGAGATGCTGCGCGCGGCCGGGGTCGCCGTGTCCACCGCCGACAACTCCTGGAGGGTCGAGCCCGGACCGGTCGAGGTCTCCGACATCACCGTGGAGCCCGACCTGTCCAACGCCGCGCCCTTCCTGGCCGCCGCCCTGGTCACCGGGGGCGAGGTGACGATCGAGGGGTGGCCGGAGCACACCACCCAGCCCGGTGACGAACTGCGTTCGCTGTTCACCCGGATGGGCGGCGAGGTCTCCCGCTCGCCCGAGGGACTGCTCACCCTGCGCGGCACCGGCCGGATCCTGGGCATCGACGCCGACCTGCGCGACGTGGGCGAGCTCACGCCCACCGTGGCCGCCGTGGCCGCGCTCGCCACGACCCCCTCCCGGCTGACCGGCATCGCGCACCTGCGCCGCCACGAGACCGACCGCATCGCCGCGCTGGCCGCCGAGATCAACCGGCTGGGCGGCGACGCCGAGGAGCTGCCCGACGGGCTGGTCATCAACCCGCGCCCGATGCGCGCCGGGGTGTTCCACTCCTACGACGACCACCGGATGGCCACCTCGGGAGCGGTGATCGGGCTCGCGGTGCCCGGGGTGGAGGTGGAGAACATCGCCACCACGCGCAAGACCCTGCCCGACTTCCCGGGCCTGTGGGCGGAGGCCCTGGCGTGAGCCGCACGCGGGGCGGGGGCCGCCACCTGGACGAGGACGACATCCGCGTGCGCGCCCGGGGCGGTTCGCGCCCCCGCACCCGCACCCGACCCAAGCACGAGAACGCCGTGGAGGGCCTGGTCACCGCCGTGGACCGGGGCCGGTACCGCTGCCTGGTCAACGGCGTTCCCGTCGTGGCGATGAAGGCACGCGAGCTGGGCCGCGGCTCGATCGTGGTCGGCGACCGCGTCGACGTGGTCGGCGACCTGTCCGGCAGACCCGACACCCTGGCCCGCGTCGTGCGGGTCAGGGAGCGGGCGTCCGTGCTCAGACGCACGGCCGACGACACCGACCCGGTCGAGCGGGTGATCGTGGCCAACGCCGACCAGCTGGCGATCGTCTGCGCCCTGGCAGATCCCGCGCCGCAGCCGCGCTTCGTGGACCGCTGCCTGGTCGCCGCCTACGACGCCGGCCTCTCCCCCCTGCTGTGCCTGACCAAGGCCGACCTGGCCGACCCGGACGAGCTGGTGCGGGTGTACGCGCCCCTGGGCGTGCCCTACGAGGTGCTCGATCCCGAGAGCGGCCTGGACGGCCTGCGCGCCCGTCTGGCCGACCGCACCACCGTGCTCGTGGGCTCCTCGGGAGTGGGCAAGTCCACCCTGGTCAACCGGCTCGTCCCCGGCACCGACCGGGCCGTGGGCCACGTCAACGCCGTCACCGGACGGGGCCGCCACACCTCCACGTCCGCCGCCGCGCTGCCCTTCGAGGACGGCTGGCTGATCGACACCCCGGGCGTGCGCAGCTTCGGCCTGGCCCACATCGACCCCGAGGACATCGTCGAGGGCTTCGCGGACCTGGCCGAGGCCGCCGAGGACTGCCCCGCCGGGTGCTCACACCAGTCCGACGCCCCCGACTGCGCGATCCGGGCCGCGCTGGAGCGTGGGGAACTCGACCCGGACCGCGTGGCCTCCCTGCGCCGCCTGCTCACCAGCCGGGAGGGGGGCACCGGGGAGGCGGAGAACACCGACGAGAACGAGTCCTGACCGGCACCGCCCACCTTTTCTTCCGGAGGAACCGCTATGAAGGACGACGACAGGCGTGTGAGCGCGGTGGCGGTCGCGGGAGCCGCCAGCGCCCTCCTCGTGACAGCGGCGGTGCTCCTGGACATATGGATGGGGAACGGCGGGCCGGACCTGACGGTACTCGCCTACGTGCTCCTCGGGCTCGCCGTCGTCGCGCTCGCCTGGCAGGCGGTCCTCCTCGTACGGCCCCTCCGGCGTCGGGGAGCCCCGGGAAAGCACTCCGTCGCACGGGACGGGTAGTCCGGGACGTCAGCGCCGACGGGCGTCCACCGGCTCGGCGGCATCGACGACGTGCGCGCGGCCCCAGACGCCGAGCGGGGCCAGGGCCTCGTTCAGGGACTCCCCCACCGCGGTGAGCGAGCACTCGACCCTGGGCGGTACCTCGCCGAAGTCCTCCCGGCGCACGATCCCGTCCTTCTCCAGCTCGCGCAGGTGCGAGGCCAGGACCTTCTCGGTGACACCGTCGAGCATCCGGCGCAGCTCGCCGAAGCGCCGCGGCTCCTCATCCAGCGCCCACAGGATCAGCACCTTCGTGGCCGGGACCGTGTTCGTCGGCGGGGACGCCGGGCTGGCCGACCTGTACGACGTGGCACTGCTCAGCGCGATGAGCGGCATGTTCGCCGGGGTCGCGCAAGCCTTCGCCCTGGTCCGCGACGAAGACGTGCCGCTGAAGGGGTTCGCGTCCCTGCTGGCGGACTGGCTGGGCGCGATGACCCCCGGCGTCCACGCCACCGCGGAGCGGTTGGAGAGCGGCGACTACACCACGGGCGTCGTGTCCGACCTCGCCATGCGGGTGAGGGGCAACCGGACCCTGCTGCGCACCGCTGAGGAGCAGGGGGTGAGCGCCGAACTCCTCACTCCGTACGCGGAGCTGATGGAGCGCCGCCTAGCCGGGGGCCACGGAGACGAGGACGATACGGGGGTGGTGGACCTGCTCGCCGCGCCCCGCCGCTGAACGCGGGCGGGCCGCGCTCACCGGGCGGCCGCACCGGCTTCCACCGGCTGCGGCCGCCCGGGTCAGACCTCCACGGTCCCGCCGCAGCGCCAGTACCGGGTGCGGTCGCGCTCCATGAACCCCTCGTCGACCAGGCCGCGGCGCAGTACCGCCACGTTCGCGCTGAAACCGCTCAGGACCGCGTTGACATCGACCTCGCTGTAGCGCACCCCCGGTTCGAAGGCCCGGGCGACCTGGTCGAGCAGGACCAGCCGAGCGGTGCGGCGGACCGGGATCGCGGTGATCCGCCCGTCGGCCATGCAGGCGCGCAGCACCTCACGGCGCTCGCTCTCCGTCAGCGGACCCTCCACCACGGCGCCACCCCCTCAGCGCCCGACCGTCAGCATCCCGTGCACGACCGTCTCGACCCTGCGCGCGGCCTCGTCGGGGTCGATGGGCTGCAACGAGTAGGACACCGTCAGGCGCAGGGCGACGTCGGCCGCGACCTCGGCGGCGGAGTCGGCCAGCTCCGGGTAGCGCTCCCCCAGCAGGGCGGTGATGCGCTCGCCCAGGACGTCCAGCAGCGGCTCGGCGCGCGTGGTGAGCACCGGCAGGAGCCCGTGGTCCCCGGTCACCACCGCGCGCAGCAGCGGGTTGTCGCGGGCGGAAAGCAGCACCAGGCGCGTGGCCCGGCTCACCGCGTGCGGCGGGTCCTCGCCCTCCTCGTCCAGGAGGCGCACCACCCGGTCCAGCAGCGCGTTCACCTCGCGCACCACGACGGCCTGGAGCAGGCCCTCCTTGCTGCCGAACACGTTGTACAGGGTCTGGCGCGACACCCGGGCGACCGCCGCGATGTCGGCCATACGCCGGTCGGACCAGCCGCCCGAGACGACCTCGGCGTAGGCGGCGTCCAGCAACCGCTCCCGCGCCGAGGTGCCCTCGGCGCGCCCCTGTCGGTTAGCGGTGTCCATGCTCCCCATCCTCGCATCCGCCGCCGCGGACGACACCCCTGACGCCCCCTCCCCCTCGCCGCCGTTCCCGCGGACCCGGGCGGCCGGGAGCTAACACTCCGGTCACGCGAGAGCGCCCCTTCGGTCATGTTCGTGCCCGTGAGGATCTTTAGCTGTCGGATCGGGAGGCGAGGCGAGGCGAGATGGCGGGTACCGGCACGCGGCGGTCGCGGTCGATCGAGGACCCCTTCCCGGCTCCCGTGCCGACCGGGGTGGGCGTGCGTGACCGACTCAAGGGGCTCCCCCTGAGGACGGGGCGGCGCTGGAGGCCGTGGGCGCACGTCCGTGGTCCTCGGCCGCCACGGATCCGGCCGCCCGGTGTCTGGACGGCCCGACCACGGCAAGGGCTCCCGGGCGGCCCGCAAACGGCAACTGACCGCTGAGTCCTCGTCGCGGTGGGCGGGGTGCGATCACCAGGGCCTCCAGCGAGCAGGGGGCTGGCCGCGCACCCGCACCGCCTCCGAACGGGGATCCACACCCTGCGCCACCGGTTGTCCTGGCGCCCGGCCGCCCCGGAACGTCGCCGTGCGGTGGCGGTGGCTGGTTGGGAGGCGGGCCGTGTACGGGTGGTGCGCGGCGGCAAGCGGTTGTTGAACAGCCGTCACCGCCCGGAGCAGGCGCAACCGACCGAGGCCGGGTGGCGGTGCCGGTGTGAGGCCGCCCGCTTCTTCCCCTTCCTCAGAGCTGGGTGCCGGCGTGACCCCCCAGGGGTCACTTCTGATCACTGTTCGGGAACGGTAGCGTTACCGGTCATGATGTCCTTTGACGATGATCTGCGGCTGGCCCACGTGCTCGCCGACGCTGCCGACGACATCGCGCTCAAGCGCTTCCGGGCGCTTGACCTCGTCGTCGACACCAAACCCGACTTCACCCACGTCACCGAGGCCGACCGGATGGTGGAGGAGACGCTGCGCGGCGTGCTCTCCCGCGCCCGGCCCCGCGACGCCGTGGTGGGCGAGGAGTACGGCAAGACCGGCAACAGCAACCGGGTGTGGGTCATCGACCCCATCGACGGCACCGCGAACTACGTCCGCGGCGTCCCGGTGTGGGCGACCCTCATCGCCCTGATGGAGGGCGACCGCCCCGTGGTGGGCGTGGTCTCGGCACCCGCGCTGCACCGCCGCTGGTGGGCCTCCCGGGGCGGCGGCGCCTGGCAGGGCCGCAGCCTGTCCAAGGCCTCTCGCTGCCACGTGTCCAAGGTTTCGGAGCTGTCGGAGGCCTCGCTGAGCTTCGCCTCGCTGACCGGCTGGGAGAAGCAGGACCGCCTCGACTCCTTCCTCGGCCTGACCCGCTCGGTCTGGCGCACCCGCGCCTACGGCGACTTCTGGTCGCACGTGATGGTCGCCGAGGGCGTCGTGGACATCTCCGCCGAGCCCGAACTGTCGCTGTGGGACGCCGCGCCGCTGCCCGTCATCCTGGAGGAGGCGGGCGGACGGGCCACCAACCTGCGCGGCGAGGGCTTCGAGGACGGCGGCCCCCTGGTGTGCACCAACGGGGAGATCCACGACCAGGTGCTGACCTGGCTCAACGGCGGCCCCACCCCGCTGCGCCGCACCTGACCCCCGCCCCGACCGCGACAAAGGGTACGCACGACACCACCGTACGTAGTAACGTGCGGTGGTGTGCTGACCACGACACCCCCGCGGGCCGTCCTGTGCGCGGCCGCGGTCCTGCTGGCCACCGCCTGCGGCGGCCACGGGCACAGCCCCGAACAGCTGCGCGAGATGATCGCCGACACCGTGCGCGCCTCCGTACGGGGTGAGGGCCCAGGCCTGGGCGTCCCCGGCACCGCCTTCGACCCCGCCAGGTACCTGTGCGTGCCCGCCGTGGACGACCGGACCGCCCGCCTCTGGCGCACCGAGGCGCCGCGCACGGCCGCGGACGGCCCCGTCGGACTGGGCGTCCTCGCGCCGGGGGGCGCGGACACCGACTCGGTGACCGTCTCAGTCATCGGGCCCCGCGGCGGCACCGCCGCCACCGAGGCGCCGGTCTCCCCCGGCGAGTGGACCCGCGTGCGCTACCCCGACGACTTCGGGGGCGCCGAGGACCACCCCTCCGCCGGGGCGCACACGGTGGTCTGGTCGGACACCGGCTCCGGGACACCGCTCACCTGCGACGGCTTCGAGGCGGTCTGAGGCCCCGGTCGCGCCGCGTCCCCGCCCATCCATCCCCCCGCGCACAGCCCGAAACGGCAGCCCGGAATTCGCGCTGTCTGACTGAACCCAAACCGTCCCCCTTCCACGATGAGTCAGGTGAAACCCCGCCACCCCCGCGGGTATCCCGCGCCGCCGCCGCGGCGTCCCGGTCTCACAGGCATCACGGGAAGGAGCCGACACACCGCCAGCCGGGGTCGCGCTTGCCTTAGCCGGTTCACGGGCCAACGCGGCCCGGACCATCCCGGCCTGCGCGGGCATCGTCGTCGGCGTCGGCGCGCTGGGCGGCCTGACCCGTGTCCGGGTCGGCACCGGCCGGTGGACGGACGCGCGTCATCGGCGTCCTGGAGGACTCCGCGCTGGACACGCGCTGGACACGCGCTGGTAAAGCGCCTACCTGACGCGCGGCCCGCCTCCGAGGAGCTGCTCTTCGAAACCTCCACCGGCGCCCGGGAGGAGGAGTCGGCCGACCCGTTCCCCATGGGCGACATGACCGCCTACCGGGTGCGGATCGACCCGCACGACCCGGCGGCGCAGGACCCGTGGTGGGGCGAGGTCCTCTCCGGGTGCCTGGCCAACGTCGGCGTGCCGCTGCCGCGCCGCCGGGCTCGGGCCCGCGAGCTGCTGGAGGCCGTGGGGCTGGGGCGGCGGCCGCACTCGCAGCCGCATCAGCTCTCCGGCGGTGGGCGGCAGCGTGCGGCCCTGGCACGGGCGCTGAGCCGGGGAGCCCGCCCTGATCCTCGCCGACGAGCCCGGAGGCGCCCTGGACGCCGCCAGCAGCACCATGATCGTGGGCCAACTGCTGTAGCAGGCCCGGCTCCGCGACGCGGCGGCGGTGGTGGTGGTGGTCGCGGTGACCCGCGACCCCGGAGTGGCCGAGCGGGCCGACCCGGTGGCCGCACCCGCTGAGCGCGCGGGCACACGAAAAACGCCGGGCGCGAAATGCGCCCGGCGTTTTGCTGGTAGCGGGGACAGGATTTGAACCTGCGACCTCTGGGTTATGAGCCCAGCGAGCTACCGAACTGCTCCACCCCGCGTCGTGATCTCTATTTTAGGGGTTCATCCCCCTGGTGGCAAATCGGTTTTCCCTGCGTTTCCGCGTGGAAAACCGGTGGAGATCCCACCCTGCGGCTTTCGGTTTCCCGACCGCCTTCGGCAATCCTACCAGCGCTTGCACCCTGGTCCGACCACCCGGGTTTCCCCGGGGAAACCCGTCCTCCGTCATCCTCCACAAAAGGAGGAAACCGGAAAACCGACGGACCCGGGATTTCTCCCGGGTCCGGGTCTGGTAGCGGGGACAGGATTTGAACCTGCGACCTCTGGGTTATGAGCCCAGCGAGCTACCGAACTGCTCCACCCCGCGTCGTTGTGTCTACACAGTAGCGCGCCCCGAACCAAAACCCAAATCGGCGGACCGGGACGCGTCAGCGGGCCCCGCCCCCTTCACCGCGCCGCTCTTCCCGTTCCCGGGGGCACGCGCCCGGAGAGCGCGCAGGCCCCCGGACACCGCCTCCCGGGAACGCGGAGGGGGCGGGGGTCCTCGGACCCCCGCCCCCTCACCGAGCGGTCACCGCCGGAAGGCGGGGCTCAGTCCTCGTCCAGCTGCTGCTGGATGTCCTCCAGCGCCTCACGCAGGCGGTCGTTGGCCTCCTCGTTGGACTGCTGGGCCTCCTCCCAGGCCTCGACGGCCTCGTTGAGGGACTCGGTGAGGTCCTGGTTACCCCCGCCGCCACCGCCGGCCTCGGACTCCTCCTCCGGGGTCTGCTCGACGCCCTCCTCGGGTGCCGCGCCCTCTCCGTCGAAGAGGTTGCTGAGCGCGTCCGGCAGGCTGTTGCCGATGGCCACCTCGTCGCCGAAGCCGACCATGACCTGCTGGAGCAGCGGGAAGGAGGCGGCTCCGCCGCCGCCCGCCTGCACGTACAGCGGTTCGACGTAGAGCAGGCCGCCGGCGAACGGCAGCGTGAGCAGGTTGCCCCGCGTCACCTCCGCGTTGGACTGCTCCAGCGGCAGCAGAACCTCGCGGACGTCGGCGTCGGCGTCGAAGGCGTTCTGCACCTGCCCCGGGCCGAGGATCACCGTGCTCCGGGGCAGCTCCAACAGCTTGAGCTGGCCGTATTCCTCCGAGCGCGGATCGCTGTCCACCGCCATGAAGGCCGCCAGGTTCTCACGGCCGCGCGGCACGAACGTGCTGGTCAGAGAGAAGGTGGACTCCTCGTCCGGGTACTGGATGGTCTGCCGGTAGGGCGGCTCGGGAGCTTCGGTCTCGCTGGTCGGGTCGCTGGGGACCGACCAGAAGTCCTGACCGCCGTAGTAGGCCGCGGCGTCCGTCACGTGGTACTCGCGCATGATCTGGCGCTGCACCTTGAACAGGTCGTCCGGGTAGCGCAGGTGGTCGATGAGCTCGTCGCTCATCTGGTCCCTGCTGACCACGGCCCCGGGGAAGGCGTCCATCCAGGTCTGGAGGACGGGGTCCGCCTCGTCCCAGGCGTACAGGGTGACCGTGCCGTCGTAGGCGTCGACGGTGGCCTTCACCGAGTTGCGGATGTAGTTGACCTCGTTGCCGGGCAGCGCGCCCACCTGCTGGGCCGAGCCGTCGGTGAAGGTGTCGGTCACCGCCTGGGTGAAGTCGATCCGGTTGGCGTACGGGTAGCCGTCGGACGTGGTGTAGGCGTCCACGACCCACACGACCCGGCCGTCGACGACCGCCGGGTAGGGGCGGCTGTCCGTGGTCAGGTACGGGGCCACCTTCTCCACGCGCTCCACCGGGTCGCGCTCGTAGATGATGCGCGAGTCGTTGGTGATGGCGCTGTTGAGCAGGATGTTGGGTTCCTGGTACTTGATCGCGTACAGGATCCGGTCGAAGAAGCTGGCCAACTGGACGCCGCCGTCACCGTCGTAGCGGTTGTAGGCCTGCGAGTCGCTGCCCTCCTCACCGCCGCCGGTGCCCTCGCCGCCGCCCTGGCCCCCGCCCTCGGCGGGAGCCTCCTCGGCGGTCTGCTCCGCGGCCTCCTGGTCCGCGTCGGCCGGGGCGCGGGCCTCGTCCGGGCTCGGGGAGACCTCCGGCTGGACCGCGTCCTCCGGGGTCGGGACGTCGCCGGTCTCCTCCTCCGCGTCGAGGGGGTAGTCGTACTCCTCCTCGGCCTGCACGATCGCGTAGTCGGCGCCCTCGCGGCCGTAGTAGATGCGCGGCTCGTACTCGCCGACGACGTCGCTCAGCTCACCGCGCGGAGGGATGTTGTACTCGGTGAAGACCGGGCGCCCCTCGGCGTCGATCTGGGTGCCCGCGGCGGCGACCATGCCGTAGCCGTGGGTGTAGATCAGGTGCCGGTTGAGCCAGTTGTCCTGGTCGGCGGGCGGTCCGTCCAGCTCGCGGACGGCCACGATCGTGTCGATCAGGTTGCCGTCGGAGTCCGGGTAGCGGTCGACCTCCAGCACCTCGGGGAACTGGTAGAAGCCGCGGACCTGCTGCATCTGCTGGAAGGTCTGCGAGACGACGGAGGGGTCGACCAGGCGCACGGTGGTGTCCTGGGACTCCTCCACCAGGTCCTGGGCGCTGAGCTCGGTGGTGGCGTCGTAGGCCTGGACATCGGCGTCGTCGATGCCGTAGGCCTGGCGCGTGTACTCGATGTTGCGCTCGATGTAGGGGCTCTCCAGGCGCTGCTCGTTGGGCGAAACCTGGAAGCGCTGGACGATCTCGGGGTAGGCCACGCCGACCAGCACCGCGGACAGCACCAGCAGTCCGAGGCTGGCCATGGGCACCATGATGTTCTTGAAGTAGATGTTGGCGAAGAACAGCACTGCGCAGATGACCGAGATGACCGTGAGGATGAGCAGCGCGGTCTTGACCGCGTTCACGTCGGTGTACGAGGCGCCGAAGGTGTAGCCGCGTTCGGAGAAGACGAGGCCGTAGCGGTCCAGCCAGTAGGAACCGCCGCGCAGCAGCACGAACAGGCCCAGCAGCACCGACAGGTGCACGCGGGCCGAGGGGGTGGCGCGCTGGCCGGATTCGTTCTGGAGGCGGACCCCGCCGTACAGGTAGTGCACGATCACCGCGGCGATGAACGCCAGGATGACCGCCGCGTACAGGTAGCCGAGCAGGATGCGCAGGAACGGGTAGGTGAACGCGAAGAAGGCCACGTCCATGCCGAACTCGGGGTCGTTCACCCCGAAGTCGGTGCTGTTCACGAACTGGAGGTAGGACCGCCAGTCACCGCTGGCCGCGGCTCCGGCCAGCAGAGCGAGGGCGCCCACGGCGATCCAGAAGAACAGCTTGCGGTGCGGGTCGATGGACTGCCGGTAGCGGTCCAGGCCCTGCTGCTCCAGGCTCATCGGCCGGATGCCGGGCCGGGAGCGGTAGGCGAAGAAGACGCTGGCGCCGACGATGACGGCCATCACCAGTCCGGCGACGGCGAACAGCAGCACGCGGGTCCACAGTTCGGTCAGGAAGACCGAGGTGTAGCCGACGGACTCGAACCACTTGAAGTCGGTCCAGAAGTTCGCGGCGAGCATCAGCCCCGCGATGATGACGACCACGGTCGCCGCGACTGGCGCGAGCAACCTTGATCGGCGAGGCATACGCGCAGGTGGTGCGCCGGGCGATCGGAAGCTCACGCCTCCCCCTCGTTCTGGCTTGGTAGGTGCGTATGGGTGCGCGTGTGGCGCTCTGTTACTGAAAACTTAATCGGTGGCCCCCGGGTTCCCGAAACGGCCCTCGTTTGGGTGACAAGGCTGCATCGTTGCTGTATCGGAGTCGCATCCGGAAGGCCACGTGGCGACCCTACTGTCCGAAAACAGGGGCGTCGTGCCTCCCGCATCGGTCACTATGGAGGCGTGTCGAACATTCGCGAAGCCGTCATGGACCTCGAACGCCACGCAGCCGGGCAGGGCTGGGACCGGCCGCTGGGCCTGTACGCCCTGGTGCCGACCGCGGAACTGCTGCGGGCGGAGCCCGCGCTGGCCGGTCTGCTGGGCATCGACTCCCCCGCCGATCCCGAAGAGCTGACCCCCGTCGAGCAGGAGCAGCTGCCCGCCGACGTCCCGCTGGAGGAGGCGCTGGGCCGCATCCTGTGGCCGGAGGGCGTGGCCGGGTGCGCGCTGGTGATGGAGCGACTGGTGGTCAAGGGCACGGACGAGACCCTGGCCCCGGACGAGCAGCCGGGCTCCTCCGGCCGCGAGACCGAGGAGATCCGTATGGTCGCCGGCGTGCTGCGCGACGGCTCGCGGCACTGCGCGATGCGCATGCGCAGCCACGACAGCGAGTCCGAGGTGCTCAACGGGGCGGACCTCATCCCGGCGCTGACCTCCGCGCTGGCGCTGACCCTGGACCTGGACGAGGAGTCCGGACAGGACTGATCCGGGCCGCGGGGTCGCGCGGGACCCGGGAGCGCGCCCGCGCGAGGCGGGGTGCGCGCCCGGGATCCCTCCGTTGCGGGTGTCCGGGCACGGGCCGGAGCCCGGGACGGGTTCCGCGCCCCTAGTCGCAGCGCGGCAGCTCGCCTTCGCCGGTACGGATGGTCTCCAGCGCCCCGACGGCGTCGTCCAGGGTCTCCACCCGGACCACCTCCAGTTCGCCGTAGGCGGCCGACTGGGAGACCTGGGAGCAGCTCTCGGCGGCCACGAGGAAGTACTCGGCGCCGTCGCGCTGGGCGCTGACCATCTTCTGCGGGACGCCGCTGATCCCGCCCACCCGACCGTCGGCGGCGATGGTGCCCGAACCGGCCACGTCCGCGCCGCCGGTGAGGCTCTCCTCGCTGAGCCGGTCCATGATCCCGAGCGCGAACATCATGCCCGCGCTGGGCCCGCCGATGTCGCCGATCGTGATCTCCACGTCCACGGGGAAGTCCGTCTCGTCGGCGATGAGCACGCCGATCGCCGCGCCGCCGGAGTCGCCCTCCTCGCTGGCGACCTCCACCTCCACGGTCTCGCCGTCGCGCTCCAGGGTGAGCCCGACCGGGTCGCCGGGCTCGCGGGCGCCGACCATCTCCACGACCGCTCCGCTGCCGGCGGGTGCGCCGGGGGCGCCGCCCCGGATGGGCACCGGCTCGCCGTCCACGGCCACGACGGCGTCGCCCGCCTCCACTACGCCGTGCGCGGGCATGCCCTCGACGGTGCCGCTGACCACGGGGACCGCCTCGTACTCCATACCGAGCTGGGTGAGCGCGGCGGCGGTGGCGTCGGTCTGCGAGTCGTTCATCTGCACCGTCTGGCGCTCGGTGACCTCCTCGGGCGTGCGCCCGGCGGGGAAGAGCAGCTCCTCGGGCAGGACCGCCTGGGTGGGCGAGAGCCAGGCGGTGACGACGGTGAGGAAGTCGAGCCGGTGCTGGGGTCCGCCCGCGTACTGCACGGTCACCATGGACAGGGTGCCGTCGTGCTCGTAGCTCTCGGCGCCCTCGATCTCGATGACCGGCCCCCGGTCGGTCTGCCCGACCGTGTTCACGGTCAGGCCCGGCGCGGCGACCAGGTAGGGAACGGGCAGGTAGAGGCTGCCGATCCCGAGCCCCACGAGGAGGACGAGCGCGACGACGAGGGTCATGGCACGACGGAGCATGCCCCCAGCCTATTGCCGCGTCCGGACCGGCGGGGGTCCGCCCTCCCTCCGGTCCGCCCGGCAGCCGTAGGCGGTCAGGGGGCGCTCAGGGGGCGCCCACCCACTCGCTGCGGCCGTCCTCGAAGTCCTGCTGCTTCCAGATGGGCACCTGGGCCTTGAGGTCGTCGATCAGGCGGCGGCAGGCCTCGAAGGCCTCCTGCCGGTGCGCGGCAGCCGCGGCCACGACCACCGCGACGTCGCCGATCTCCAACTGGCCGACCCGGTGCGTCGCGGCCATCCGCACCACGGGGCGGCCCGGGACGCAGGTGTCGCTGAGGACCTTCTCCATGACGACGCGCAGCTGGGCCTCCACCGTCGGGTGGGCGGAGTAGGCCAGGCGGGCGACGTCACGGCCGTGGTCGTGGTCGCGCACGGTGCCGACGAAGACCGCGGTGCCGCCCGCGCGCGGGTCGGAGACCGCGGCCAGGACCTCGTCCACCGACAGGGGGGTGTCGCGTACTGACGCGAGAGTGATCTCTTCCACGTCATGACCGTATCAACCGGGTGTTCCCCCATGTGGGGACACGGGTGCGCGTTCCGACGCACGCGCAGGTGCTCCGGAGACTGCCGGGTTTCGGCGGATCCGCGCCTCACGCCCCCTTGCGCCTGCGCAGGTGGCGGATGGCGGCGGCGGTGCCGATGGCCGCCGCGGCGGCGCCTGCGGCGCCCGCAGCGGTGATGGTGACCTCCTTGCGGCCCAGGCTGCGGCCGACCAGGGCGGGCCTGCCGCTGCGCGACTCCAGGAGGGCGGACAGGGCGGACTCGTTGTCGTGGGCGGGCTTCCACCCGGCCTCACGAAGCACCGCGCAGTCCACCACGCACGGGTAGACGAGGAACTTCAGCTCACCCTCGGCCGCCGGGGTGATCCGGGCCTGGTGGAGGCGGCGGACGGCGCCGAAGGCCAGGTTGGCGGGCACCTCGAAGTGCTTCATCCCGGCGACGGACTCCACCTCGTCCTGGGTGAGGGATCCCTCGCTGGCCACGGCGACCACGCCCTCGGGCCCGTCCACCCCGTGCAGGGCGCAGAAGGCCAGGGCGCTGGCCAGGTCGTCCTCGTGGCAGAACTGCCAGTGCTGTTCGTGCCCCTTGACGGTGAGCAGGCGCGGGGCGGAGAAGTGGCGGCTGAGGAGGGTGTCGAGTCCGGGCCCCACGAGCGGGGCGGGGCGCACGACGGTGACGGTGAGGCTGGGGTGGGCCCGGCGGGCGCGTTCGGCGAGGGCCTCGATCTCGGCGAAGTCGCCCATGAGCCCCTCGCCGTTGTCGGACACGCGCGGCGCGTTCTCCGCCAGGGGCACGGGGCTGTCGGGGGCGGCGCCGTAGACCACGGTGCTGGTGACCAGGATGACGCGGGGGACCCCCGAGGCCGCGGCGGCGGTCAGGACCGTCTGCGCCGCGCGGATGTTGTGCGCGCGGCGCCGCGCGGGCCGGGTCTCCAGGGAGCGGTCGTCGGCGGTGTGCACGAGCACGTCGACCCCGCCGAGCCGGGAGACCAGCCCGGGGTCGCACACGTCGGCGACGCGCCAGGTGACGCCGCGCAGGTCGGCGAGTTCGGCGTCGATGGCGACGACCTCGCGCAAACGCGCGGAACTCTCCGGCGCGGCCAGGCGTTGCACGAGGAGCCGGCCCACCCCGGAGGCGGCACCGGTGACAGCGACCACCGTGCCCGCTTCCTCGGAGGGGCTGTGCTCTGGGCGAACCTGGCTGCTTTCGGTATTCACTCCGGGCGACTCCCAGCTAACGTGACAGTGGAGACCAAACCTAATCCTGCCTGAGGTCTGATTGTGAGCGACCTGCCATTCGGTTTCAGCATGCCGAACGATCCCGATGACGAGTCCGGACGCCCTTCTGGCGACTCCGGCTCGGGTGCCGGCAGCGGCGGCCCGGGCGGAGGAGGATCCGGAACGCCGGACGGCTTCCCGTTCGGCGACCCGCAGCAGATGGCCAACATGCTGCGCCAGTTCGCCGACATGATGTCGGCCCAACCCGGTCCCGGCCCCGGCCCCGGCGGCGACCAGAAGTCGTCGTCCGGTGTGAACTGGGACATGGCCAAGGACGTCGCGCGCCAGACGGTCGCCCAGGAGGGCGACCCGAGCGTTCCGGCATCCGACTACGCCAGGGTCGAGGAGGCCCTTCGCCTGGCCGACCTGTGGCTCGACCAGGCTACCGACCTGCCGTCGGGCGTCCACACCACCCAGGCCTGGAGCCGGTCGGAGTGGATCGAGCGGACGATGGACTCGTGGGTGCAGCTGTGCGACCCGCTGACCAGCAAGACCGTCCGGTCGATGGGGCAGAACCTGCCCGAGGAGATGCGGTCCGTGGCCGGTCCGCTGCTGGGCATGATCCAGCAGATGGGCAGCATGATGGTCGGCCGCCAGGCCGGCCAGGCCGTGGGCGAGCTGTCCCGCGAGGTGGTCGGCACAGCCGACATCGGGCTGCCCCTGGCCGGTGAGGGCCGTGCGGCGCTGCTGCCCTCCGGTGTGGCGCGCTTCAGCGAGGGCCTGGAGGTCCCCGAGGAGGAGGTGCGCCTGTACCTGGCCGCCCGCGAGGCCGCCGTGCACCGGCTGTACTCGCACGTGCCGTGGCTGCGCTCGCACGTGTCCCGGCTGGTCAACGAGTACGCGGACGGGATGTCCTTCGACATCAGCGGTCTGGAGGACCGGCTCGGTGAGATCGACCTCACCAACCCCGAGGCGCTCCAGGAGGCCCTGGGCGGCGTCGGCGGCGAGGGGCTGTTCCAGCCCGAGGACACCCCGCAGCAGAAGGCGGCGCTGGCCCGGTTGGAGACCACCCTGGCGCTGATCGAGGGCTGGGTGGCCACCGTGGTCTCGTCCGCGGTGTCCGGCCGTCTGCCGCAGGCGGACGCCCTGGCCGAGGCGACCCGGCGCCGCCGGGCGACCGGCGGGCCCGCCGAGCACACCTTCGCCGCCCTGGTCGGTCTGGAGCTGCGCCCGCGCCGTCTGCGCGAGGCGTCCGCGCTGTGGTCGGCTCTGGAGGAGGCGCGAGGCGTGGAGGGCCGGGACGCGGTCTGGGAGCACCCGGACCTGATGCCCACCGGTGACGACCTGGACGATCCCGAGGGCTTCGTGCGCGGGGGCGGTGACGGGTTCGGCGACGCCGACTTCGACATCTCCTCGCTGACCGGGGACGCCCCCGGTCGCAAGGCTGGGACCGACGGGGGCGCGTCCGCGGAGGGTTCCTCCGGCGCCGACCGGGACGGGGACGGCGACGGGGACGACGACCGGGGAGAGGGCGCGTAGGTGTCGCTGCACGCGGACGCCCGGGCGGTGCTGGGCGCGTGGACCGCGCCCGACGCCCGGCAGGAGGGGCTGCGCCGCTCCTACCTGGACCACCTGGAGGCGCACGGGGACGGGATGTGGCGCTCCTGCCTGCCCGGCCACGTGACGGCCAGCACGGCGATCATCTCCGCCGACGGCTCGCGGGCGGTGCTCACCCTGCACCGGATCCACCGGATCTGGTTGCAGACCGGCGGGCACTGCGAACCGGAGGACGCCACCCTGGGCGCGGCGGCGCTGCGCGAGGCCACCGAGGAGTCGGGCATCCGGGGGCTCACCCTGCTGCCCGAGCCCGTCGGGTTGGACCGCCACGCGGTTCCCTGCGGGGGCGGCAGCTTCCACCTGGACGTGCAGTACGCGGCCCTCGCCCCCGAGGACGCGGTGCTGGTGCGCGACCCCGACGAGTCGGCCGACCTCGGCTGGTTCCCGGTGGAGGACCTGCCCGAGCCCTCCGACGAGGTGTGCCGTTCGCTGGTGCGCGCCGCCGCCGAGGCGGTGGGCCGCCACCTGCGTTCGCCGGCCCCTCATCCGGGCACGGACGGCAGGCGCTGACGCCCTTCTCCGCCGTCCCGCGGCACGCGAACGGCCCCGCCGGTCGGCGGGGCCGTCGGCTCCGGGTCAGCCGCAGTTGGTGGCGTAGCGCTCGGTGGCCTGGTTGCCGATGAGCCCCCGCCAGTCGACGCAGGAGCCGCTGGCGTACACGTACACCGGACCGGCGTAGTAGCTGTACTCGCCCGTGTCCGACACGAAGGAGCCGCCGTCCCCCGCCCGGCGCAGGCCCGCGCTCATCGGCATGGCGAAGCCGGCGCTGTCGGCGCTGCGGACGGTGACCACGCAGTTGTAGCCGTTGGAGCTGTTGTAGGTCAGGAACACGGTTCCCAGGTCGAAGCGGATCGGGGCCGAGTTGACCACCGAGTAGCCCGAGCCGCAGGCGCCGTTGTAGGCGGCGGCGCTGGCCGGAGAGGCCGTGACGACGCCCGCGGCCAGGAGCGTCAGGGTCGCGGCGGCGGTGGCCAGGGTCTTCTTGAGTGTCCTCATGGGAGGTGGGTGTCCGTTCCGGTTCGGTGGGGCCCGTGGCCCGCGTGACCGCAGAAAAATACCCTGGAACGCACGGAAAAAGGAGAGCGCTAAGGGCGGAAAAGGCCTTTTGCTCCTGTCCGCATCGGTGACGGCGCCCGCCCCTGCGGCGCGCGGCCGGACTCACTCGTCGAAGGCGACCTCTGTGGCGTCGAGCTCCTCCTCGTCCTCCCCTGCCCCGCAGGGGCGGTCGGACTCGGCTCGGGAGGCGGCGCTGAAGCCCTCCAGGTAGCCGCGGGCCCGCTCGGCCTTGGGGTAGCGGCGCACCAGGTCCCAGAACTCCCGGCCGTGGTGCGGGATGAACAGGTGCGCGAGTTCGTGGATGAGCACGTAGTCCACGACCCAGGAGGGCATTCCGGCGACGCGGCGCGAGATGCGGATCGTGCGGGTCTCGGGGGTGCACGACCCCCAGCGCGAGTTCTGGTTGTCCACCCAGCGCACGCTCTCGGGGAGTTCGGTGCCGTCCAGGTAGCGGCGGGCCAGTTCGAGCGCGCGCTCGTGGAGTTCGGCGTCACCGGGATTGCGGCGCCCCTCGCGGGCCTCGAGCCGTTGCAGCATGCGGCCCACCCAGCGCTTTTCCTCTGCGCGGGAGAACGTCGCGGGCACGAGGACGACCGTGGTGTCCCCGTCCCTGTAGGCCGACACCGTGCGTCGGCGACGAGGACTGCGTCGTACCTCGACTTTGGTGTTCGAGGGCACGAAGTTTACGGTAGCCCAGCGAAGCGCTCCAGGACAGGTGTGTCCTGTCCCGTTATGTCGCCGGTCTCGTTTCTGTCCCAACTCCCGGAGCATAACCGGAAAACACGGTACGGTAGCACATTCCGCCCTGACCAGGGTCGTTTTTCGGCCGTGTGACGGACCACGGCGGGGCCCACCGGGGCACTCCGGTGCTCTTTCGGATACACAAAAGAGACCGGACAGTGACCTCGGAGGAGCCCCGCCCGGTCCCTGGTCAGTTCAGGGCGCAGCGCATCCCGTCACGTCAACACAGACGTGACCACGCGATTTCCGTGAGCGCCTGTTCGGCACGGCGCTCCTCGCGCTGGCGGGCGCGCAGCTGGCGGGCGGTGAGCCTTCTGCCCTGCTGTTCACGCGTCTCGACGTCGGTCCGCTCGACCACACGCATGAGTTCCATCATCATCTGTCTTCGTCCTTCGTGTCCGCGGGGGTGGGGTGAGGCTGTGGCTGGAACGGTCAGGCCGCGACCGGAGCGGGGTTCTTCCGGGGGCGGCCCCTGGGGCGCTTGCGCGCCACGACCTGTCCGGAGACGAGGAGCTGCCCGCCCCAGACGCCCCAGGGCTCACCGCGCTCCAGGGCGTCGGCCAGGCACTGCTCCCGCACGGGGCACGCGCCGCAGACGGCCTTGGCCGCCTCGACGTCGGCGGGCGCCTCGGCGAAGAACAGGTCGGGCTCCAGACGGCAGGGAACTTCGGTGTCGCCCAGCCAGGGAGTTTCCAGGACCGACGCAAGCATCGGTGCCCTCCAAGATCTTTGATCGTTTCGTACAACGCGGTCGGTGACTGGTCACCGGAACCGGTCCGGTGGGGGACCTGGACTTGCGATGCCGCCGCCCTCTCCCTCGTCCCTGGGGGACGGGGAGCTGGCGAAGATACAAAGAAAGCCGCGGCCCCTGTCGGGGTCCGCGGCCACGGTCGAAACTCTCGGCCCGTCCTGCTCTAGGCCGGAATCCTCCGTGGACACTCCCCCGATGCGCCATACGGGCGCTGGGTAGCTTCTGCTGCGTGCTTCGTCTGGCGCTTGCCGCGATCAAGGGCGAGCCCGGACTCGACGGACAGACCACTGCCGTCGCCGAAGACGGTCCGCTCGACCTGGGACACCATCAGCGGGGAACGGGATCCGCGGACCCCGGCGCCGCCGTTGCCGACGGTGGTCCCGCCGTAGACGGCGAGGACATCCGTGTGACCGCCCAGGAGGTTGCCCTGAACAGCGGTCGGGGACAGCTGACGCGACGGCATGGCGAAGCCGGTGACGAAACCTGTGGTCTCCGTGATGCTGGTCATTGGATCGGGCACCTCCTTCACTGTCGGGCGACGGGATCTTGCACCCGCGCCGGGAGCGGTCATTGCGACGGGGTACACACTATGGGCTGGCGCGGAAAGAGAGCAACCTATTTTTGACCTGCGGAAACGTCCGCATCCGGTCAGGGGTTCGCGGGAATTGCGCGGCGCCCGGAGGCGTTGCCCTTTGGCATCCCCCGAGGGCTCTTCCGCCACCCGGTCCGCGAGACGACGAGGCCCCGGCCACGGTGCGCACCGTGGCCGGGGACTGTTCGCGTCCGCGGGTCCGGACGGGGCCGTTGGCGCTGTCCCGCGCCGACCGGGGGCCGGGATCCGGCCCGGGGCCCGGCGTGCGCGCGGGCGCGTGCCCGGGGCACCGCCTAGAACGGCTCCGGAAGGGTGTCGGACCAGCCCTCGGCGTCCACCACCCGGATCAGACCCTCCTGCACCACCGAGCACACGAGTTCGCCCTCGCGGGTGTAGACCAGCCCGCGCGCCAGACCGCGGGCGCCCTGGGCGCTCGGCGCCTCCTGCGCGTACAGCAGCCACTCGTCGGCGCGGAACGGCCGGTGGAACCACATCGCGTGGTCCAGGCTGGCCATGGAGATCCCCGCGAAGGAGCGGCCGTGGCGCAGCAGCACGGTGTCCAGCAGGGTCATGTCCGAGGCGTAGGTCATCAGGCACACGTGGGTGAGGCGGTCGTCGGGCAGCTTGCCGTCCACCTTGAGCCACACGGGGTTGGTGGCGGTGCGCAGCCGCGGGTCGCGCTCGGCCTCGTAGGACAGCGGCCCGACCGGGCGCAGCTCGATGGGGTGCCAGCGCACGAACCCCGGCACGCGTCCGAAGGCCTCCCGCAGTCGCTCCCGAGCGCTCGGCAGCTCCTCCGGCGGCGGGACGTCGGGCATCGGGATCCGGTGGTCCAGGCCCGGCTCCTCCTTGTGGAAGGAGGCCGACAGGGTGAAGATCGGTTTGCCGTGCTGGATGGCCACCACCCGCCGGGTGGTGAAGGAGCGGCCGTCCCGGACGCGGTCCACCTCGTAGACGATGGGCACCGAGGGGTCGCCGGGGCGTATGAAGTACGCGTGCAGGGAGTGCACGTGGCGTTCGGCGGGGACGGTGCGCCCCGCCGCGACCAGCGCCTGGCCCGCGACCTGACCGCCGAACACCCTCTGGGGACCCTCCTCGGGGCTGCTGCCCCGGAAGATGTCGTCCTCGATCCGCTCCAGGTCCAGCACGGCCAGCAGGTCGGCGAGGGACTGGCCCCGCACCTGCGCGTCGGCGTTCTCACTCATCCGCCGCTTCCTCCCCGTCGTCCTCGGCCCGGCCTTCGGCGACGTCCGCCGGGTCCGCTCCGGCCACCAGCGCCAGTACCGCCTCACCGTAGCGATCGAGCTTGACCGCGCCGACACCGGACACGGCCGCGAGCTGGGTGAGGCTGCCGGGCTCCTGCTCGGCGACGGCCTGGAGGGTGGCGTCGGTGAAGATCACGTAGGCGGGCACCTTCTGCTCCTGCGCGCACACGCGGCGCCAGTCGCGCAGCCGCTCCAACAGGGCCTCGTCGTAGCTGGAGGGGCAGTCCAGGCAGCGGCCCAGCTTGCGCTCGGCCGCGTCGGTGAGGGTGGCCGAGCACACCCGGCAGCGGGTCACGCCGCCCTTGCGGCGCTCGGCGCGCCGGGAGGCGGTGGACGGGGAGGCGGGACGCAGGCCGTCGAGGAAGCGGGAGGGCTTGCGGGTCTTCCTGCCCCCGGGCGAGCGGGCCAGGGACCACGACATCGCCAGGTGCTCGCGGGCCCGCGTGACCCCCACGTAGAACAGGCGGCGCTCCTCCTCCACCTGCTCGTCGGTCTCGGCGTAGATGATCGGCATCATGCCCTCGGTGAGGCCGACCAGGAAGACGGCGTCCCACTCCAGGCCCTTGGCCGCGTGCAGGGAGGCGATGGTGACGCCCTCGAAGCCGGGCGCGTGCTCGGTGGCCATGCGCACGTCGAGCTCGTCCACGAGGTCGGCCATGGTCACCGGCGAACCGTCGGGGCGCGGAGCGGCGGCCATGTCCTCGGCCAGCTGGGCCAGCGCGGACAGCGACTCCCAGCGTTCACGGGCCTGACGCCCCTCGGGCGCGCTCTCGGTCAGGCCGAGCTGTCCGAGGAGCTGGCGGACGGTGCGCACCAGGGGCTCGGCCTCCTCCCCCGCCGCCCCGTGCCGGGCGCCGCGCAGGGTGTGCACGGCCTGCTTTATCTCGGGACGCTCGAAGAACCGGGTGGTCCCGCGCATCGTGAACGGCACGCCCTCGTCGGTCAGCGCCTGCTCGTAGGAGGCCGACTGGCCGTTGGTGCGCACGAGCACCGCGATCTCGCTGGCCGGGGTGCCGCCCTCGAGCAGGACGCTGATCTTGCGGGCGACCCCGGTGGCCTCGGCGGGCTCGTCGTCGTACTCCTGGTACATGGGGTCGGGGCCGTCGGGGCGCTGCGCCTGGAGGGTCAGGTGCTGGGCGGAGGTCGTGCCGCGCGCGTTGGCGATGACGTGGTTGGCAACCCGCACGACCTGGGGGGTGGAGCGGTAGTCGCGGACCAGTTGGACCACGGTGGCGTGGGGGTAGCGGGTGCCGAAGCCGGTCAGGTAGCCGGGGGTGGCGCCGGCGAAGGAGTAGATGGTCTGGCTGGGGTCGCCGACCACGCACAGGTCGTCGCGGTCGCCCAGCCAGGCGTCCAGGAGCAGGCGCTGGAGCGGGTTGACGTCCTGGAACTCGTCGACGACGAAGTACCGGTACTGCTCGCGCACGCGCTGGGCGATGGCCGGGTACTCGGTGATCATTCCGGCGGTGAGTTCGAGCATGGACTCGAAGTCGAGGAGGTTGTGCTCGCGGCGCAGGTCCTCGTAGGCCTCGAAGACCCGGGCCACCTCGCCCGCGGGCATCGGCGGCTGGCGGCCCGCCTTGACCACGGCCTTGTCGTAGTCGGTGGGGCGCACCTGGGTGACCTTGGACCACTCGATCTCGCCGGCCAGGTCGCGCAGGCCGTTGCGGTCGGGCTGGAGGCCCACCGAGTGGGCGGCGCGGGAGACCACCGGGAGCTTGCTCTCGATGAGGGTGGGCTTCTCGCCGCCCACGACCTGGGGCCAGAAGAAGGAGAGCTGACGCAGGGCGGCGGCGTGGAAGGTGCGGGCCTGCACGCGGGGGGCGCCCAGGGCGCGCAGCCTGCCGCGCATCTCCCCGGCGGCGCGCGCGGTGAAGGTGACCGCGAGGACCTGCTGCTCGGCGACCACACCGCTGGAGACCGCGTACGCGATGCGGTGGGTGATGGCCCGGGTCTTGCCCGTTCCGGCACCGGCCAGGATGCACACGGGGCCGCGCAGCGCGCGTGCGGCCTGGGTCTGCTCCGGGTCCAGTCCCTCCAGGACGCGGTCGGGATCCATGGTGCTCCTGCGTAGGGTCGGGGTGGATGGGGTCCCAGTCTCTCAAGTATCGGCCGTCACGGGGAGCGGATCGGACCCCGTGCCCGCCACCGGGGCCGCGGGAGGCACATCAGACATTCCAGAACCAGTTGGTCCGGTGAGGCGTCCCACGTTGTGTCGCGCGGTCCAGGGAAGCGGTCCGGACCCCTCGGTGTTGAGATGACCGGACCGATCCATCGACCGTAGACGAAAGAAGGACGTGAGCGACATGACGAGCGCGGCGACCGAACAGTTCACGATGTACACCACCCCCTGGTGCGGGTACTGCAAACGGCTCAAGAGCCAGCTCGCCCGCGAGGGGATCACCGGTCGTGAGGTGAACATCGAGGAGCACCCGGAGGCCGCCGAACTGGTCATGGAGGCCAACAACGGCAACCAGACGGTTCCGACGCTGGTCTTCGGTGACGGCGCGGCGATGACCAACCCGTCGCTCGCTCAGGTGAAGCGGAAACTGGCCGAGCTGTCGTAGGACGGTACGCGGGCCGCGGGGCCCGCCCTCCGGGGCGGGCCCCGCGGCCCGCACCGCGGGGCCCGCCTTCGGCGGTGCACCTCCGACGGCGCTCGGGTCGCGAAGGGCTCGGACGATGACGACGGGGAGTGTGGAGTTGGAGGAGGACATGAGGCCTCATGACATTGCGGTCGCCGACACGGTGGACACCGGTGTGGTCCGCCGCACCCCGGCCGGGTGGCGGGTGGGCGGCGGTGAGGAGGTGCCCGACCTGGTGAGCGCGATGGTCCTGGCGGACCTGCTGACCGGCGAGTCGGGGGCCCGGACCCCGCGTTCCCAGGCGCCCGGCCGGGCCCCGGAGGGCGCTTCGGAGGTGGAGCGGCTGCGGCACACCATCGCGCAGCTGGAGCACGCACTGCACTCGCGCGTGGTGGTGGAGCAGGCGATCGGGGTCCTGGCGGAGCGGCACACGGTGGCGCCCCGCGAGGCCTTCGAGCGGCTGCGCTCCTCGGCGCGATCGCGCGGGCGCAAGGTGGCCGACCTGGCCCGGGACGTGGTGGAGAGCAGCACGAGCCCCCTCACCGTGCTGCCCGACGAACTGGGCGCCTCCCCCGGTTCGCGCTAGCGCGGCGACGGGCCGGGCGGGGCCCCGCGCGAAACCCCGAGACCCCGGCCCGGGCGCGGCGTCCCCGCGCCCGGCACCGACCCCGCGGGCGGCGGCTCCCGGCCGCCGCGGGAGCGGTCGGGCCGGGGTCACCAGCCGCCGGGGAGCTCCGCGCCGTACCAGTGCTCGATGAGGGTGCGTGCGATCGAGACCCGCCCCGGCAGCAGGATCTCCTGCGCGTGCACGGCCTCGGCCAGTTCGGGGCGGGTGAACCACCGGGTGACGCCGATCTCGTCGTCGGTGCGCTCGGTCTCGCCCACGGCCCGCGCTGTGTAGCCAACCATCAGGCTGCGCGGGAAGGGCCAGGGCTGCGAGGACAGGTAGCGCGGGCTCTCGACCACGATCCCCGCCTCCTCGGCGACCTCGCGGACCACGGCCTGCTCCAACGACTCCCCCGCGTCCACGAACCCGGCCAGCACCGAGAAGCGGCGGGCGTCCCAGTTGGGGTTGTTGCCGAGCAGCATCTCCTCGCGGCCGTCGCGCTCGCGGTGCACCAGCATGATCACCGCCGGGTCCATCCGGGGGTACTGCTCGGTGCCCTCCCGCTCGCACACGCGTACGTGTCCGGCCGCGGCCGTGGTGGTGTGCGAGCCGCAGCGGGGGCAGAAGCCGTGGGTGGCGTTCCAGTTCGCGAGGGCGACGGCGCGGGTCATCAGTCCGGTGTCGCGGTCGCCCAGCAGCGCGCCGATCTCGCGGAGGGAGGCCGGGGCGGTCCGTTCGGTGGCGGCGAGCTCCCGGCCGGAGCGGACCGCGAAGTAGGCGTCCCGGCCATCGGTGCCCAGCAGGTAGCGCTCGCCCTCGGGAGCCTCGCCCGGGGGAACCAGGACGAGTTCGGGGTCGTCCCCGGTGGTGATCAGGGCCCGGGACTGCTTGGCCATGACCGCCCGCCAGCCGTGGGCGACGGGGTCCCCGCCCTCCAGGACGAGCACCCGGGTGCCGGGGGCGGCCCAGGCCTCGGCCAGCCACTCCCCGTCCAGGCGCCGGTGCGCGGCGGGGTCGACGGAGAAGCGTGAGAGGGAGGGAGTCGCGTCGGCGTCCATGGGTCCTTCCGGGTCGGCGGGCCGCCTGGCGGGGCCCGTGTCCACAACGTGCATAACACCGGTCGGGGCCGCGCGCATCCTGTCGCGGCCCCCGCGCGGCGGCCCCGCGCCGGCGGGGGCGGGCCCGTGTGCGGGGAGGGCCCCGGCGCCGCGCGGTCGCGGCTCAGACGGCGCCGCCGAGTTCCTCCCACAGGTACGCGGCGCTCTCGGCGCCCTTGAGCAGCAGGGGGACCTCCACCTTCTCGTTGGGGGCGTGGATGCGGTCCTCGTCCAGACCGACGGCGAGGAAGACCAGCGGCGCCCCGAGGATGTCGGCGATGTCGGCCTCGGGGCCGCTGCCTCCCTCGCGGGTGAACAGGACCTGGGTGCCGAAGGCGCGCTCCATGGCCGAGCGGGCCGCCTTCAGCGCGGTGGAGGACAGGTCGGAGGCGCAGGCGCGCACGCCCGGCCCGCCGAACTCCGTCTCGGCTCGCAGGCCCTCGGGGACGGCGGTCTCGACGTGGGCGCGGACGCGGTCCTGCACGTGCAGCGGGTCCTGGCCGGGAACCAGGCGGAAGCTGACCTTGGCGTGCGCGGAGCGCGGGACGATGGTCTTGCCGCCCGAACCGGTGTGCCCGCCCCACATGCCGTTGATCTCGGCGGTCGGGCGCAGCCAGATCCGCTCCAGCGTGCTGTAGCCCTTCTCGCCCCAGGCGGCGGCGGAGGCGGCGGCGGCCAGCCACTCGCGCTCGTCGAACGGCAGCCGGGCGATGAGTTCGCGCTCCTCCCCGCTGGCCTCGACCACCCCGTCGTAGAAGCCGGGGACCGCCACCCGGCCGTCCTCGTCGTGCAGGCCGGACAGCAGGTCGCTCATGGCCTTGAGCGGGTTGGGCACGGCGCCGCCGAAGGAGCCGCTGTGCAGGTCGCGCTCGGGGCCGTACAGGCTGATCTCCACGTCGGTGAGGCCGCGCATGCCCACGCACATGGACGGGGTGTCGGCCGCCCACATGGTGGTGTCGGAGATGACGACGACGTCGCAGGCCAGGCGGTCGCGGTTGGCGCGCATCAGGTCGGCGAAGTGGACCGAGCCCGACTCCTCCTCGCCCTCCACGAGCAGTTTGATCGTGACGGGCGGGGAGTCGGCGCCGGAGGCGGCCAGGGCGGCGCGCACGCCGAGGGCGTGGAAGAGCACCTGCCCCTTGTCGTCGGAGGCCCCGCGCGCGAACAGGGCGGTGCCGCGCTCGGTGGGCGCGAACGGGTCGGTCTCCCACTCCTGGACCGGGTCGACGGGCTGGACGTCGTGGTGTCCGTAGACGAGCACCGTGGGGGCGTCGGGGTCGGCGGCGGGCCACTCGGCGAACACAGCGGGCAGGCCGGGGGTCTGCCACACCTCGACGGTGGGGAAGCCGGTCGCGGTGAGGTGGTCGGCGAGCCACCGGGCGGAGCGGACCACGTCGGGGTGGTGCGCGGGGTCGGCGGAGATGGAGGGGATAGCCAGCCACTCCTTGAGGGAGGAGACGAACTCGTCCCGGTGTGCCTCGATGTGGGCGCGTACGTCCATGGGACCGTCCTTGCTCGACGTCGTTGTCGGGAACGAGCCTAGGACCTGCGCGAACCGCCCCGGAACGCGGGCCGGGGGCCCCGCGCGCCCGCCGCCGGACCGGTCCCGGTCCGGTCCGGGGGCGCGGGAGCCAGGCCGCCCGGGCGGCGGAGCCCCGGGGGTCGGGGAACCCCTCGGCTCGCGGGACACTCGAAGGTGCAGGGGCGGGACGCGCCCGCCCGCCGACGAGAGGAATGCACGTGGACACCGTTCCCGCCACCGCGGTCGCCGAGAGGTTCGGCCGCCTCTTCGACGCGCTGGACACCGACCGCGACGGCGCCATCACCTGGGACGACTACCAGCGCCTGGTCGACCGCTACACGAAGGGGTACGCGCTGGACCTGAGCGACCGCCGGGCCCAGGCCGTCCACGCCTCCTACCAGATGCTCTGGCTGGAGCTGCTCCGCCACGGCTCGCCCGCGCAGGCGCGCCTGGACCGGGAGGCTTTCGTCGCGGCGATGCACGCGGCCTCCGAGGACCGGAGCCGGTTCAACATGACCGAGGGCGTGGCCGAGGCGGTCTTCGACCTCCTCGACACCGACGACGACGGGTCGATCAGCGAGGCGGAGTACGTCAGGTACGCCGAGGTCCTGGGGGCCTCCCCCGCCGACGCCCTGGAGCGGTTCAGGGCCCTGGACACCGACGGCGACGGGTTCATCGGCCGCGCGGAGTTCGTCCTGTCGGCCCGGGAGTACCTCTTCGGCGAGGACTCCGCCGCCCCGGGCGGGTTCGTCTTCGGCGTGATCTGAGCCCTCCCGCCGGTCCCGCGCGGTTCCCGCGGCGCGCCGGGCCGGCGGCCGCGACCGGCCGGGGTCGGCTGTCGGCGGCCTCGCGCCAGGCGTCGAGGTACTCGGGCGGACCGGCGCCGATGCCGTCCCAGTCGGGCTCGAAGACCTCCGCGCCCTCGGTGAGCGCCTCCGGTTCCTCGGCGCCCCGCCCTCCGCCGGGACGTCGGTGCACCGGCCCGGTGAGCTGTATCCGGACCGCGCAGTACCCGGGGACGCGCCCGTGCTCGGGGACGCCCGCGCGCACGGGGGCGCCGCTGTCCTGGGGATTCCTGGGATCGACACGCGGGTCGTCGTCCACCACACCGGTCAACGGACGGCGACCCGCGGTGGCGGCGGGCCTCTCACCCGGGTTCGGGGACGGCGTCGATGAGCGCGGCCAGCCCCTCGGCGTCGAGCAGGTCCGCGGGGCGCACGGTCAGCCCGGCCCGCACGTAGTGGAAGGCGGCGCTCACCTCCTCCAGGGCGACCCCGGCCAGGTCGGCCCAGGCCAACCGGTAGGCGGCCAGTTGCACGCCCACGGCGCGGCGCTCGGGGCCGTCGCCGGGCGGGCTCCCGGTCTTCCAGTCCACCACGTCGTAGCGGCCGGAGGCGGGGTCGTGGAAGACCGCGTCCATGCGCCCCCGCACGAGCCGGTCGCCGATGACCGTCTCGAAGGGCACCTCCACCTCGACGGGCACGCGCGAGCCCCACTCGCTCTCCTCGAACCGGCTCTGGAGGTCGGCGAGGTCCTCGTCACGGCCCGCCGTCTCGTCGGCGGCGCCGGGCAGCTCGTCCAGCAGGGCGGCGCGCTGGCCGAACCGCTGCTCCAGCCAGGCGTGGAAAGCGGTGCCCCGGCGCGTGTGCGGCGCGGGCGGCCGCGGCAGCGGCCTGCGGATCTGCCGGGCCAGGGCGGAGGGGTCGCGGGCCAGCCACACCATGGACGACACCGACAGGTGCGCGGGCAGCTCGACCTGGACCGTGCCGCCCCCGGCTCCCGCCGCCTCGGCTCGGCGGTGGGCGAGCAGCAGCTCGGTGTCGCGCTCCCAGCCGCCGATGCGGCGGCGCAGTCCGGGCGGCGGCGCGGCCTCCTCCGCCGGGTCCGCCTCCCCCGCCAGGAGGCGGGCCCGGGCGCGCTCGACCAGTTCGGCACCGGCGAGGATCTCGGCGCGGCGGTCACGCTGCCCGCCCGCGGCGGCCTCGCCTCCGGCGTCGCCGTCGGAGCTCCCCACGCTCGGCGCACCGGGGCCGGCCTCCTCCGGCGGCCACAACGCCGTGCCGTCGTCCTCCTCGTAGGGGTTCTCGTCGGGATCGGGCCGGGGCTCCCAGTGCGCGACGCCCCCGGCGCCGCCCTCGCAGGCCCGGCGGACCTCCTCCAGGAACGGGGAGGGCCCGCGCTCGCTCGCGGTGTCGGTCCCCCACCAGTGCCCGGTGCACAGCAGGGCGAAGGAGGCGCGGGTGACGGCGACGTAGGCCAGCCGCCGCTCCTCCAGCAGGTGGCGCTCCTGTTCGGCCTCCTTGAACGCCTCGATCCCCTTCTTGTCCACCGCCAGCAGTTCGGGCAGGTTCCGGCGGTCGCCGCGCAGCCGGTAGGGCAGGAGGTGCTCGCCCTTGATCCACATGTCGCCCTCGGACAGGCTCGTGGGGAACATCGGGGCGTACTTCCCGCCGCAGAGGCCCGGCACGACCACCACGGGCCACTGGAGCCCCTTGGAGGCGTGCACGGTCATGAGCTTGACCGTGTCGCTGTTGCCCACGCGCTCGCCGGGGGCCAGGCCGCTCTCCCGTTCGGACGCGGCACGCAGGTAGCTGAGGAAGCTGCCGAGCGTGGGGTCCTCGCTGCTGCCGACGAAGCGCGCCGCGTGGTCGACGAACGCGTCCAGGTCGGCGCGGGCGGACAGCGGGTCGCGGCCGCTGCGGGCGCCCACCTCGATGTCCAGGCCGAGCATGCGCTCGGTCTCGGTGACAAGGTCGGGCAGCGGCTGGCCGATGAGCTTGCGCAGGGATCGCAGCTCCTCGGCGAGGCGGCCGAGCCGCTCACGCGCCGTCTCAGAGTAGTTCTCCGCCGGACCCGGGTCGTCCAGGGCGTCCACCAGGCTGCCGCTCTCGGCGGTCAGGTCCAGGACGGTACGGCGCAGGATGTCGTCCTCGGCCTGCTCACCGGGGTCGGGTGCGGTGAGGTCGCGCCGGGTGTGGCGGGCCAGCTCGGCCGCGCGTGCGCCGAGGGCGGCCAGGTCGCGCGGACCGATCCGCCAGCGCGGCCCGGTGAGGATGCGAGCGAGCTCGTTCCCAGCGGAGGCGTCGTGGATTACGCGCAGTGTGGCGATGATGTCGCGGACCTCGGGCACCGTCATGAGCCCGCCCAGGCCGACGACCTCCACCGGGATGTCCAGCGCCTCCAGTGCCTCCCGGACCGCCGGGAACTGCGAGCGCTTGCGGCACAGCACGGCGACGTCACCGGGGCTGATCCCGCCGTCCGCGGCCCCGCCCGACTCCCCCGGGGGCCAGGGCAGCCCGTCGGGGGCGGTCGTGGCGCTGCCCGCCCGGCCGGGGGCGGCGCGCAGGTAGCCGGCGACCTGCCCGGCGATCCACTCGGCCTCGTCCCGCTGTCCGGCGAACAGCCCGGTCCGAACGTCGCCGCGGCCCCGCCTGGCCGGTCCCGGGTACAGGACGGGCACCTCGGCGCTCTCGGCGCGCAGGGGCTCGGAGATGTGCTTGGCCACCTCCAGGACGCGCTCACCGTTGCGGAAGCTGGTTGCCAGGCGGCGCACGGACGCGGCCCGGCCCGGTGCGGCCGGGAAGTCGTTGGGGAAATTGGCGAGGTTGGCGGCGATGGCCCCGCGCCAGCCGTAGATGGACTGGCAGGGGTCCCCGACGGCGGTCACCGCGTGGCCCTCGCCGAACAGGGCGCGCAGCAGCACGAGCTGGGCGTGGCTGGTGTCCTGGTACTCGTCCAGCAGCACCACGCGGAACCGGCCCCGCTCGACGAGGCCGACCTCCGGATGGTTCTGGGCGATGCGCGCCGCCAGGGACACCTGGTCGCCGAAGTCCATGGCCTCGCGCGCGTGCTTGGCGTGCTCGTAGCGCTCCACCAGCGGCAGGAGCTGTTCACGGCGAAGCTGGGCGTTGAGCAGGTTGCGGGTGGGCACCGCGGGCTTGCGCGGCAGGGCCTCGACGGCCGCGCGCAGCCACCGGCCGATGCCGCGCACCTGCTCGGTGGTGGCGAGGTGGTCGGCGATCTGCCCGGACAGTTCCAGGACCCGGCGGGTGACGGTGTCGGCCCCGACGGTGATGAGGTCCATGGGCCCGTCGTACTCGCCGACGATCCGGGAGGCGATCTGCCAGGCCTGCCCCTCGCTGAGCAGGCGGGTGCTGGGCTCGACGGCCTCGCGCAGGGCGTGGTCGGAGACGATGCGGCCGGCGTAGGCGTTGTAGGTGGACACGGTGGGTTCGCCGTCGAGCAGCTCCTCGGGCAGCTGCTCGGCGTCGCGCAGCTGCTCCAGGCGTTTGCGCACGCGCTCGCCCAGCTCGGCGGTGGCCTTGCGGGTGAAGGTCAGGCCGAGGACCTGCTCGGGGCGCACGTGGCCGTTGGCGACCAGCCACACCACGCGCGAGGCCATGGTCTCGCTCTTGCCCGACCCGGCGCCCGCGATGACCACGCCGGGCTCCAGCGGGGCGCTGATGACCTCGGACTGCTCGGCGGTGGGCTCTGGCTGGCCGAGGAGGCGGGCCAGTTCCGGGGGCGAGAAGCGGGGGC